>JBAYOS010000113.1:0-5791 GCA_041678125.1 Monoglobales bacterium | reverse complement strand
TCATATCATAAAGTAAGGATTTCAGACGAGGCTATAAAAGCAGCGGTTCTGCTTGCCGAAAGATACATTCACGACAGGTTTATGCCCGACAAGGCAATTGACATTATTGACGAGGCTTCGTCAAAGGTTAACCTTTCAAACTCTGCACTGATTGAGATTGCAGACTTAAAGCTTGAACTTGCGCAGATTCAAAGGGATCGTGAGGACACAGAGCCTGACGATTATCAGAGAATCGCAGACCTGAAAGCGGCGGAATGCAGGATTACAGATAGAATTGCCGAGCTTGAAAAATCGGATATTTATGCTGACGTGACCGTTGAGGATGTAACCGAGGTGGTTCAGCTTTGGACA
The DNA here is from genome assembly GCA_041678125.1 of Monoglobales bacterium. Taxonomy (GTDB): domain Bacteria; phylum Bacillota; class Clostridia; order RUG12999; family RUG12999; genus RGIG7450. The sequence goes on along the minus strand of JBAYOS010000113.1, from coordinate 5,440 downwards.
AACATCCCCGTTACCGCTTTAACGGAGGTTGACTCTGCAAAGCTTATAAATCTTGAGGAGCAGCTTCGAAAAAGTGTTATCGGCCAGGACAAAGCGGTGGATGCAATCGCAAGAGCGGTTCGCCGCAAACGTGCCGGCATAAGCAGTAAAAAACGCCCCGTCTCGTTTATCTTTGTCGGACCTACCGGTGTGGGTAAGACTGAGCTTGTTAAAACTCTCGCCCGTGCCATCTTCGGCAGTGAAAGTGCCCTCATTCGTCTTGATATGTCCGAATATATGGAAAAACACTCGGTTTCAAAGCTTATCGGCTCACCTCCGGGATATGTGGGTTATGACGAGGCAGGCCAGCTGACCGAAAAAATACGCCGCAACCCGTACTCCGTGATTTTGCTTGACGAAATTGAAAAGGCTCATGCCGATGTATTTAACATTTTCCTGCAGGTATTAGACGACGGAAGAATAACCGATTCGCAGGGACGTGTGGTAAATTTTGAAAATACCGTTATAATAATGACGTCAAATGCAGGAAGTGATTTGAAATCGGGCAGTATGGGATTTGAAAGCTATGCGACGGAGGGCAAATATGAAAAAGCCCTTTCACAGCTCTTCCGCCCCGAATTTTTAAACCGTGTTGACGAAATTATTGAATTTGACTATCTCTCTCAGGATGACCTTATAAAAATAACCGAGCTTATTTTGTCCGAGCTGGCAAGCGGTCTTATGGAGAGAAATATTACTATGACGGTCAGCGACGCCGCAAAACAGCTTATTGTTAAAAAGGGCTATGACAAAAAATTCGGCGCCCGCCCACTCCGCAGAGTTATCCTGCGTGAGATTGAGGATGTTATTGCATCAAAGATTATTTCGGGCGAAATTAAAGAGGGCAGAAATATCTGTATTGATTCGGCAAATGATAATTTCATAATTTTTTAATGTTTTTTTACATGGTTTTCATACAGTTTTCAAAAAGCCAATGTATAATACATTTAAGAATTTATCAGAAAGGAATGATAATATGTCAGACTTAAATGATTACAGATGGTACAATGATGATTTTCAGAGCAACCGTGAACATATTGCTCCTCATCAGCAGGTGCCTCCGAAGAAAAAGAGTTTTCGAAAAGGCTGGTATATCGCTCTCGTTTGTGTAATGGCGGCTATTATGATTGCAAGCACAACGGTAACTGTTTTTGTACTTGCCTCAAATTCAAATAGTATTACTCCCAAAAACTCACTTTTTGAAGGCAATACAGCAGCCTCATTCACACATAAACAGCTTACCGACGGAAGCCGCGAATCAATGTCCACGGTTGAAATTGCCGCAAAGGTCGGCCCATCGGTAGTGGGTATTATAACAAAATACACCTACCGTTCATGGTTTGGTCAGGCTTATGAACAGTCGGGCAGCGGAAGCGGAATTATAATTTCCGAAGATGGTTATGTGGCAACAAACTACCATGTAATAGAAAATGCAAATTCCGTTTCGGTTACATTAAACACAGGCGAACAATATCCTGCAACCGTTGTCGGATATGACGCTAAAACAGACCTTGCACTCTTAAAAGTATCCGCAACAGGTCTCTCTAAAGCAACCCTCGGTATTTCCGATTCTCTCCAGGTTGGTGAGCTTGCAGTTGCAATAGGCAATCCGCTTGGTCAGGAGCTTGCGGGCACGGTAACGGTGGGCGTTATAAGTGCTGTTAACCGCTCCATCACTATGAATGACGGAAGCACGGCAACTCTAATCCAGACAGATGCGGCGATAAACCCCGGCAACTCGGGCGGTGCTCTCGTTAATGCTTACGGTGAAGTAATCGGCATTAACTCCATGAAATTCTCGGGCAATAACGTTGAGGGCATCGGCTTTGCGATTCCAATGGATATTGCAAAACCGATTCTTACCGAGCTTATGACAAACGGCCGCGTGACAGGACGTCCTCTTATCGGTATTTCCCTCCGCGAAATCACTCCTGAGCTTGCCGCAATAAATGATATTCCCGCAGGTATTCAGGTTTACTATGTGGCAGAAGGCGGAGCCGCTGAAAAAGCGGGTATCAAACAGGGCGATATAATAGTTTCAGTTGACGGAAAGCTTGTTGAAACAACAAAGGATGTCAGCGATATAAGAGACAAGCACAAAGCCGGCGACACCATTCAATTTGTTGTAAACCGTAACGGAGAAACTCTCACATTTGATGTTGTTCTTCAGGAAGACACCAATTCAAGAACCTCCAACTAATTATATACAAAGGGCGTGTTGCGGCAGTTCCCTTTAGGGGGCGCCGCAACACGTTATGATTATTTAAAGAGGATATTATTATGTTTTATACACTTACCGCAAACCCGTCGGTTGACCTTAATATTACGTCAGAAGGTCTTGTGAAAAATGAGGTTAATCGCACAAGGAACGCAGTCTACACCACTAACGGCAAGGGCGTTAATGTCAGCTTTGCATTAAAGCATTTCGGCATTGACTCCTGTGTTTTAGGGTTTTTCGGCGGATTCTCAGGTGAATATATCTTGTCTGAGTGCGAAAAAAAAGGGCTGAAAACAGCCCCCATACTACTTGACGGGATTACAAGAATCAACGTTTTCTTAAATGACGGGAGCGGCGAATATGTAATGGTGAATGAAGGCCCCGAAGTTCCGCAGGAAAAGCAGGATGAATTTCTTGGTCTGCTTGAACGTTTAGAAGACGCAGAGTACCTTTGTATCGGAGGAAGTCTGCCAAGAGATATTTCCACAGATTATTATGACAAAATTTTAAAGATTTGCGAAAAAACGGGTACAAAGGTTATTATCGACATAAGCTCGCCAAAATTAAAGGATTTGCTTTCCTATCGTCCGCTGTTAATAAAGCCTAATGACCAGGAACTGCGTGAAATTTTCGGCATGAATCTCCGCTCTGTGGATGATGTAAAATCGGCGCTTCTTCGCCTTTATGAAATGGGTGCCCAGAATATTTTATTGACACTCGGCGAAAAAGGCTCTTATTTTTATAACGGCAAGGAATTTTACAGTTGCGACACCTACAAGGTTAAATTATTGAGCAGCGCCTGCGCGGGTGACTGCTTTCTGTCCGCTTTTTTAGGCGTATGGCTAACCGACCCGTCAAATGTTAAAAAGGCATTAAGACTTGGCGCGGGTGCAGGTGCAAACGCCGCAGAAAGCGCAGGAATCGGTGACTTGCAAAACGCCGCCGAATACAGTAAACATATCACCGTCAAAAAAATATAATGCTCTGCCTGTTGCATAAAAAATGCCATTCTGAGGAATCTATAACAGATCCCTCAGAATGACAAGATTTGCAGTATGGCAGAGTTTATTCTTTTACAGTTCCGTCCGCATTAAAGAGCGGCAGTGGCGCAAGTGCAATAATATCAGAACGGTTTATGGCATCTCCCTCGGCTAAAACCGTCATCTTACCGACTATATTGCCGCCCACCTCCCGGACCAACTGCTCAATAGCTCTCAGTGATTCGCCTGTGCTTATAACATCATCAACAATAAGTACTCTTTTCCCACGCATTTTTTCCGCTTCGTCCGAGCCTATGCAAAGTGTCTGTTCAGCCTCTGTCGAGATGGATTTCACCTTAACGGTTATAATATCCTTCATATAAAGCTTGGGGCCTTTTCTTGCCACAACATAAGTGTTCTGCCCCGATTGACGCGCCATTTCGTGAATAAGCGGAATTCCTTTTGATTCAGCGGTTATCATTATGTCAAATTCGGGAGCCTTTTTAAGCAGCTCAGCGGCCGCCTTTTCAGTAATTTCAACGTCGCCGAACATAACAAATCCGGCGATATAAAGGTCGTCTGTTACTCTGCAAATGGGAAGGTCTCTTTCAAGCCCCGCAATTTTCATTCTGTGATACAAATCTTATCAACTCTTTCCGATTAATATATATTAAAATATTATCATTTTTACAGGTAAATGTCAAGATTGTTCCGTCATAGTGTGACATAATATTTGCCAATTCGCCTTTTGTTTGTATAGTGTAACGAAATTACCATAATTTATTGACTTTTTGCAAAAAAAGATGTATACTATTTAAAGTACGGGTTTATGCGTATTATAATTTATTTAATATATTTAGGAGGTTGAATTTATGGCAAATTCAGTTAAACTCACCGTTGACGGCAACACCGCAACAGCCCACGTTGCTTATGCCTTCAGCGATGCCGCAGCAATCTTCCCTATCACGCCTTCTTCCACAATGGCGGAAGTTTGTGACGAATGGGCAGCCTACGGCAGAAAAAACATTTTTGGCCAAACAATGAAAATTGCAGAAATGCAGTCAGAAGCAGGCTCTGCCGGTGCTGTTCACGGGTCCCTCGCAGCAGGTGCTCTCACAACAACATTTACAGCATCACAGGGTCTTCTTCTTATGATACCTAATATGTACAAAATCGCGGGCGAACTTATGCCTACAGTTTTCCATGTTAGTGCCCGTTGTGTATCCGCACACGCTCTTTCAATTTTCGGTGACCATTCAGACGTAATGGCTTGCCGTCAGACAGGTTTTGCAATGATTGCATCCGCATCCGTTCAGGAAGCAATGGACATAGCAACGGTTGCTCACCTTGCTACACTCAAATCCAAAGTACCTTTCCTGCATTTCTTTGACGGTTTCAGAACCTCTCACGAAGTCCAGAAAATCGACGCTATCCCTTATGAAACCCTCGCTGAGCTGGTTGACTATGAAGATATTGAAGATTTCAGACGCCGTGCAATGAACCCTGAACACCCCGATCAGAGAGGTACAGCTCAGAACCCTGACATCTACTTCCAGAACAGAGAAGCCTGCAATAAATATTACGATGCAGTTCCCGCAATCGTAGAAACAATGATGAAAAAAGTAGAAGCTGCTACAGGCAGAAGCTACAATCTCTTTGACTACGTCGGCGCTCCCGATGCTGAAAGAGTTATCATTGCTATGGGTTCGGGTGTTGAAGCGGTTGAAGAAACTGTTGACTACCTTGTAGCCAAGGGTGAAAAGGTGGGTCTTATTAAAGTAAGACTTTACAGACCTTTCTCTGCTGAACATTTTGTAAATGCTCTTCCGAAAACTGTTAAGAAAATTGCAGTTCTCGATAGAACAAAAGAGCCGGGTGCGTTCGGCGAACCTTTATACCAGGATGTTGCTACAGTACTAAACGATAAAGGTCTTAAAGACATTACGGTTGTTGGCGGCAGATACGGTCTTGCTTCAAAAGAATTCACACCTTCAATGGTTAATGCCATTTATGAAAACCTTAAACTTGACACTCCGAAAAACCACTTCACAGTTGGTATTGTTGACGACGTAACAGGTCATTCCCTTGACGTGAAAGAAGAAATCGACACAACTCCGGAAGGCGTTACACGTTGTAAATTCTTCGGTCTTGGTTCCGATGGTACTGTTGGTGCTAACAAAAACTCCATCAAAATCATCGGTGA
>JBAYOS010000112.1:0-5798 GCA_041678125.1 Monoglobales bacterium | reverse complement strand
TTGGGGCGAGAATGGCTTACGATGAAATTGACCTTGTGCTATTCTTCAGAGATCCGCTCACTGCTCAGTCCCACGAGCCTGATGTTTTGTCCATTCTTAAGCTTGCAGACCTGCATAATATTCCGCTTGCAACAAATGTTGCGACTGCGGAGGTGCTGATTATGGGTGTTGAAAGAGGGGACCTCGCGTGGAGAGAAATTGTAAATCCGAAAGCGAATATAGGAATTGATAAATAAGGGAGAAATAATGGAAAATTTAACAGTTGCCCAGCTTAGAGAAAAAGCAAAGGAACTTGGACTTAAAGGGGTTTCTGCACTGAAAAAGGAAGAGCTTATAACGCTCATCCGAAACAGCGAAAAACATGAAGAGGAGCAGAAAAAACCGCTTTTTGATATAAATAAAAGCAAAAAGAATGTAAACGGAATTTTAGAGGTCTTGGCGGACGGATACGGATTTGCAAGAGGCGCAAATTGTCTTGACGGGAACAGTGACATATATGTTTCGCCCGCTTTAATCAGAAAGTATTTTCTTAAAACGGGAGATAAAATAGAAGGGTTTGCCGTCCGGCGTGAGGGAGAAAAGTTTGAGGCGCTGATATATATCACCTCTGTAAACGGTGACAGGCCGGAGCTTTGCAGAATGAGAGTGCCTTTTGAAAATCTTGTTCCGGTCTATCCTAACGAAAGAATCAGACTGGAAACGGAGCCTACCGAATATGCAACAAGGCTGATTGACCTCATTTCGCCTGTCGGAAAGGGGCAAAGAGGACTTATTGTTGCTCCGCCGAAAGCAGGCAAAACAACCATATTAAAACAGATTGCAAAAAGTATTCAAAAAAACAACAAGGATATTCATTTAATTGTCCTTTTAATTGACGAGCGGCCCGAGGAAGTTACCGATATGATTTATTCCATTGATGGAGCCGAGGTGGTTTATTCCACATTTGATATGCCGCCCGAAAATCATACAAAGGTTGCTGAAATGGTGCTTGAGAGGGCGCAAAGGCTTGTTGAACAAAAGAAAGATGTTGTTCTGCTTTTAGACAGCATAACAAGACTTGCAAGAGCATATAATCTTGTGGGACAAACAACAGGCAGAATACTCTCGGGCGGTATTGATGCGGGGGCGCTTTATAAACCGAAAAAGTTTTTCGGTGCCGCACGGAACATTAAGGACGGCGGCAGTCTTACAATTCTTGCTACCGCTCTTATTGAAACGGGCAGCAAAATGGATGATTTTATTTTCGAAGAATTTAAAGGCACGGGAAATATGGAGCTTCATCTTGACAGAAGAATGTCTGAAAGAAGAATTTTCCCTGCCATTGACATCTACAAATCGGGAACCAGAAAAGAAAATCTGCTTATGCCATACGAGGAGCTTAGTGCGGTTTGGAACATAAGACGTGCTTTTGGCGATTCGCCGAATGCCGAGGTTACCGAGTTTATTCTGAAAAGACTTGTGTCGACCAAAAAAAATACTGAATTTGTTGATATTATAAATAAAGAAATCAAAAATCAGTTTTCCGGGAGGTAAGTTTTGAAAAAGTTTATTGCTTTTATTATCTTAACATCTCTGATATTATGCTATATTCCTGCACAGGTTTTTGCCTTTGACGCGAACGAAATTACCTGTAATGCCGCCCTGCTTATGGAAGCAGATACGGGAACAGTTCTTTTTAATAAGAACGGTGACGAAAAGGTTGCGATTGCAAGCATAACAAAGCTGATGGTTTTGCTGATAGCGTTTGAAGAAATAAAAGCAGGTAATCTTTCAATGGATACTGTCATAACCGGCACGCAGGAAGGTAAGGAAGTCGGTGGCTCTACGATGTTTTTGGACGCGGGAGAAAAGTTTCCGCTTGAAACTATCATCAAGGCTATTTGCATAGCGAGTGCAAACGACGCAACTGTTTCACTTTCACAACATATTGCAGGCTCAACCGAGGCGTTTGTGACAAGAATGAACAAACGTGCAGAAGAACTCGGACTTAAAAAAACGCACTTTAAAAATGTTGTGGGATTTGATGATTTTGAACATTATTCCACTGCCTATGACGTAGCAGTTTTATGTCGTGAACTTATAACAAAACACCCCGAAATACTTAGATATTCAGCCATTAAGGAAGAATGGATAAGAGAGTGTAAAACACAGCTATTAAACACTAACAGACTCCTTTCCCGATACGAGTTTGCGACAGGGCTTAAAACGGGAACGGAAACCAGCGCGAAATACTGTTTGGCGGCAACCTCCGAAAAGGACGGTACAAAGTTTATTGCGATTATTCTTGGCGCAGAAGATAATGAATCGAGATTTAAACAGGCGGAAATTCTGCTGAAACACGGGTATAACGATTTTGACCTGACTGTAGCGGCTGCGGCAAATGAGTCGTACGGAGAGGTCAAGGTGTTAAAAGGCAAGCTTGATACGGTTTTGGCATTTCCCGCTTATGATGTGAAGGTAATAGTTCCTAAGGGTGAGGCAGGAAATATCAAGCATGAGGTTGTTCTTTCCAAGAGTGTTTCTGCACCTGTCGCAAAGGGAACGGAAATCGGACAGATAACAATTCGTGTTGACGGGGAAATAGCGGCAACTGCGCCGCTTGTTGCAGGCACAGATGTTGAAAGAGTAACGTTTTTCGGTGCAATATTAAAACTTTTTAAAGCAATGTTTGCATTTTAAAAAACTTCCTTGACTAAGGAAGTTTTTTTATATATTTTTGTTGAATTTTGCAGAAAGAAGTGGTATAATATAAAAAAACACTTTGGAGGTCACGCTGTGCAAAGCTTAAAGGATAGAATTCTCTCAGACGGTAAGGTCAGACCGGGCAATGTTTTAAAGGTTGATAGTTTTTTAAACCATCAAATGGACATACATATTTTAGAAGAGATTGGTGCTGAATTTAAAAGGCGGTTTGAAGATGCGAATATAAACAAGATTTTAACGATTGAGGCTTCCGGCATAGCTATTGCTTGCATGGTGGCAAAGTCATTCGATGTTCCTCTTGTTTTTGCAAAGAAAAATCAGACAAAAAATATTGCCGGGGATGTTTATTCATCAAGGGTCACGTCTTACACTCACAGCAGAGTTTATGATGTTATCGTTTCAAAAGAGTTTTTAACGGCGGACGACCGAGTTCTTTTAATAGATGATTTTCTTGCCAACGGTTGCGCTCTTGAAGGACTGATAGATATAGTTGACCAGTCGGGCGCGATGCTTGAGGGGATAGGGATAGTTATTGAAAAGCATTTTCAAGGCGGCGGTGACAGACTTCGTGAAAAAGGAATCCGTCTTGAATCACTTGCAATTATTGAAAGTATGACAGACGATTCATTGAAATTTAAAGATTAAACACAAGCTCCTGTCTTTACAGGAGTTTACTGTGAATAGATAATAATATGAAGAATGTTATTTTAGTTTTCCTATTGGCATTTGTACTTTGCGGATGCAATAATATTATGGAAAAAACAGAAAAAAGTAATATTATTATTTCATCAGGTACAACGCTTGAAACGAGATTTTCAGTTCCCGATGGGTACGGAAGGATAGCCGCAAGGGAGGGTAGTATTGCTGAATTTTTGCGCGGTTATAAAATGAGAGAGGACGGCTCGCCTGTTCTTCTTTACAATGGCGAAAAAAAGGGCAATCAGAACTCTCACGCAGCAGTATTTGCACTGCCCATTGAAAATGCTGATTTACAGCAATGCGCTGATTCGATTATGCGTATTTATGCCGAATATTACTGGAATAAAGGTGAAAAGGACAAAATAGCATTTCATTTTACAGATGGATTTTTGTGTGAATATTCAAAGTGGAGAGAAGGCTATAGAGTTATAGTAGGCGAGGGGACAACCAGATGGGAAAAAAGCGCGTCAGTCGATGATTCCTACGAAGACTTTGTAAAATATTTAAGAGTAGTGTTCAGTTATGCTGGAACTTCTTCGATGGAAACATTGGAAACTGATACAATAAGTCCTTCAGACATGACGGTGGGGGATGTCATTTTAAAAGGTGGTACACCCGGCCATGTAGTAATGGTGGTTGATCAGTGTGAAAATACAGAGGGTAAAAAAGCATACCTTTTGGCGCAAGGATATATGCCTGCTCAAGAGTTTCATGTGATTAACAATCCTAAGCATAATGAAGACCCATGGTATTATGAGGATGAAATTTTGTTTCCGCTCAGAACGGTGGAATACACCTTTGAAAGTAAAGATATGATTAAAAGATTGAAATATTAAAAGCGATGGTTCGAATCCATCGCTTTTAATATTCATCTATAAATAGTTTGTAATCGCCTTTTTTGAAAAGCTCGACAAAGTGTGCCGAATCTGTAATACGGGTCTCAAATTCAAGGCCTCCAAGAGATTTTCTGGCGGTGGAATGAATATCAGAGCCGGCAAAACCGGGAAGCCTATAATGGTCTGCATACATTTTTGCCATTTTCCGAAAGTCCTCTGTGTCGGAGGAATTCATATATTCAACCGCATCAACGTGGCGGGGAAAAAGTCTCATAAATTCAATATAGACCGCCTCTCTGAACGGATGCGCCTGAATAACAAGTCCGCCTTCGGATTTTACAAAATTCAAAAAATCGACCGGACGCAAGTCCATAATTTCAGGATGTGATTTAATCCAATCTTCGTCAAGATTATATACCAGAAAATGAGTTCCCGAATATTGAAATTCAAATGCAAAAAAAACATCCAATCCGATTTCCCAACCTTTTTTATAGGCATCTTTATATCCTTCGCAAAATAGGGATACTCTTTTCTCCCAATTTTCCATTTTTGGAACAGCCGTATTGCCGTTGAAAAAATGGTCGGTTATAAAAATTCCTGTATAACCGAGCGACTTGAAAAATTCTGCGGCTTCTGCACCCGTCATACAGCTGCAAGCACTGCCTTGAGCAGTGTGCAGATGGGTTTCGTATTTATAATTCATTTTTATTCAGCCTTAGCATAAGTTGTTGTTTCAAATCCAAGCATTGCAGTATTTGTATCTTTGTCAAAATCCGCGCTGCCGTTCATACATTTGGAGAAGAAGTCAAGAGATACAACAGTCCTGTCAAAAATTGTGTATGGAGCAACTGAAAGTTCAATTGTTTCTCCGTCAACGGTAGCTTCGCTTGCTCCGATAAAAAAAGAAATGCTTTTGTCGTTGTAATTTATAACTACTGAATTTGTTTCTTCCACCCAATCTATAGCGCCGCCTACCGCACTCACTACTGCGCGAATGGGAATTAAAATGTTGCCGTTTTCATCAGCAATCGGCATAACATCAGCGTTTTCCTCATCAAATTCAACGTTAGAAGAATTTACAAAAAGCTTGTTATTATTAATCTGGGCAAGCATAAAATAATAGTCGCCTGCTGATGCAACCGTGCAGAGTGTACTTAAAATTACAACTACTGTAATGATAATAGACATAATCTTTTTCATTATTGTATCCTCCAAAAATATTTTTTTTAATTATATCACAAATTCAAGCAAAATACAATAGAAAAATTTATATATTTGTCATATAAATGCTATTGAAAAAATTTTTGCAGTGTGATATACTTATATATGCAGACAAAAAGAAAGGGACAGCATGATGGCAGAAGTAAAGATTATCGCAAAAAACAGACAGGCCTACCATCTTTATTTTATCGAAGATAAATATGAAGCGGGGATAGAGCTTGTAGGTACCGAGGTTAAATCGCTTCGAAAAGGCGCGGTAAATTTAAAGGACAGCTGGATTTCCATTGAAAACGGCGAAGCATTCATTAAAGGTATGCACATCAGCCCTTACGAGCAGGG
>JBAYOS010000111.1:0-5805 GCA_041678125.1 Monoglobales bacterium | reverse complement strand
CGATTTCCAGCATTATTTTATTGTATCCGTAATAGGCAGACAAATCAATCAGCTTTTTAAAATATTCAATATTATCCTCGGAAGGAAGATAAAGCTTTAACATTCTAATCGGAACGCACGGATAATTATATATTAGCCCTGTGCCAATACCGCTCATACTCCGACGTGCCAGATAAAGTGCTCCGAAAAAGGCCCCTCTTTCACTTTCGGAATAAATAATTATTTCTTCCTCTGAAATGCAAATAATATATGCATCTGAATTTTCCATATATTCCGCATTTAATTGTTTCAGAACAGCTTCTTTTATATCGTCAGTTATTTCAGCGCGCCTGATTGATTTGACTGTGCCGTTTTCACGCATAGAATTCTGCAGAGCGCTTTTTCTTACTTCATCAAGTCCGCTGATTTCTACGTTTTCATTAATAAATAAACATTCATTCCCTAAACTGACGTGTCTGTCGAGTATCATTGTTTTTCTCCATTATATTGTTCTTAAACACATGTTGATTGTATGACTTTTTGCTGTGTAAGCAAAACAGCAACATCATTTACGGCAATTAAATACCGTTAATATTTTTCTTTTCCTTTTGAATAACGTCATGAGCTCCGCCCTCAACAATGCTTGTTGCGGAAACAAGAGTAATCTTCGCATTTTTCTGAAGTTCGGGGATAGAAAGCGCACCACAGTTGCACATGGTTGAACGAACCTTATTAAGCGAAACTGTTACGTTGTCTTTAAGACTGCCCGCATAAGGAACGTATGAGTCAACGCCTTCTTCAAAGGACAGCTTTTTGTCGCCTCCCATATCGTATCTTTGCCAGTTTCTTGCTCTGTTTGAGCCCTCACCCCAATATTCTTTAACATAGTTTCCGTTAATATTGAGTTTATTTGTCGGGCTTTCATCAAATCTTGCAAAATATCTGCCGAGCATAATAAAATCGGCTCCCATTGCAAGCGCAAGGGTCATGTGATAATCATATACTATGCCACCGTCAGAACAAACGGGAATATAAATTCCTGTTTCTTTAAAATATTCATTTCTTGCCTCAACAACTTCAATAAGAGCAGTTGCCTGACCTCTGCCTATACCCTTTTGCTCACGGGTAATACAGATGGAACCGCCGCCTATACCAACCTTTATAAAGTCAGCACCTGCATCGGCAAGGAACCTAAACCCGTCTTTATCAACAACATTACCTGCGCCGACCTTTACGCTGTCGCCGTAGTTCTTTCTGATGTAATCAATAGTTATCTTCTGCCATTCGGAAAAACCTTCCGATGAATCTATACAAAGCACGTCTGCTCCCGCATTTACAAGCGCGGGAACTCTCTCTGCATAGTCACGGGTATTTATGCCTGCGCCCACAACATATCTTTTCAGGTGGTCAAGCAGCTCGTTTGTGTTTTCTTTATGGTTTGAATAGTCTTTTCGGAAAACCATATATTTAAGATTTCCCTCTTTTGTAATAATCGGCAGCTGGTTTACCTTATGCTCCCAAATTATATCGTTGGCTTCGGCAAGAGTAATGCCGTCATAAGCATATACAAGGTCTTCAAACTTTGTCATGAATTCGGAAACCTTCAAGTCGGGCGACATTCTGCTTACACGGTAGTCCCTGCTTGTAACAAGACCGATAAGCTTGCCGTCAGCTTTCCCGTTGTCTGTTACAGCAATGGTTGAATGTCCTGTTCTTTCGGTTATGTCAAGAACGTCCTGCAGGGTGCTGTCAGGAGTGGTGTTAGAATCACTTGTAACAAAGCCCGCTTTATAGTTTTTAACTCTTGCAACCATTTCAGCCTCATCCTCAATGGGCTGTGAAGCATAGATAAAGGAAAGTCCGCCTTCTTTTGCAAGAGCGACCGCCATTTTATCATCCGATACAGACTGCATTATTGCAGATACAAGCGGAATGTTGGTTCTAAGAGGACATTCCTCCCCTTTTCTATATTTTACAATCGGCGTAGAAAGATCTACATTTGCGGGGACACACTCAGTTGTTGAATAACCTGGTACAAGTAAATATTCTCCGAAGGTGTGTGAAGGTTCTTCAAAATAATAAGCCATAATTTTTTTCCTTTCTATCTGAATTTTTTATAATTGCCAATCGATTTTTTGCTGACCTGTCTGTTCAAGAATCAAATTTATTTTCGAAAAGTGCTTGCAGCCGAAAAAGCCTCTGCTTGCGGAAAGCGGACTTGGATGGGCGGCTAACAGAACATAATGCTGTTTGCCTGTTATCAGCTCAAGCTTTTCGCGGGCGTTATTTCCCCACAGAATAAAAATAACCGGTTTTTCTCTCTCGTTTAGGTTTTCAATTATTTTATTTGTAAATTTGTCCCAACCTAATTTGGAATGTGAATTGGGTTTAAATTCTTCAACGGTTAATGTTGCATTAAGCATCAGTATTCCCTGCTCTGCCCATTTTGTAAGACAGCCATGTTCTGGTGGTGAAATACCAACATCATCCTGCAGTTCTTTGAAAATATTTTTAAGTGACGGAGGCAGCGCAACCCCGGGATTTACCGAAAAACAAAGCCCGTGTGCCTGTCCTGCGCCGTGATACGGGTCCTGACCCATAATAACAACCTTTGTGTTTTCGTATGATGAAAGTTCGAGAGCGGCAAATATCTTATCTTTCGGCGGGAAAATCCTTTTTCTTTTATATTCCCCGTTCAAAAATTTCATTAGGTCCACAAAATACTCTTTTTGAAATTCTTTTTTTAAAATTTCATTCCAGTCATTTGATAACACTTTATTTCTCCTGTATGAATAATATTTTTTTAATCATTACATATTAATCCTGAAAGGATTAAGCTATGAATATTATAAAGAGGTACAGATTATTACTTTTATTTTTCATAGTTTTGCTGATGCTTTTAGGTTGTTTTTTAGCGCTTGCGGAGGTAAACTCACCATCCAATGAAAAAGCGGCAGGCAAAATTATGATTTCAGTAAGAAAGGAGCCAATAAGATATGAATAAAACCGAATACAGCAAGCTTGTGAAAAAGGAATCTCCCGGCACAAAATGGTATTTCAACATACCAAAAGCATTTATATTCGGCGGATTTATCTGCTTAATAGGCGAAGCATTCAGGCAGTTCTACCTGTCTATGGACATGTCCGATGTTGTCGCAGGTGCTTTTACAGCAATGACCATGGTGTTTATCGGAGCGTTTTTAACGGGAATAGGTGTCTATGACAACCTTGCCAAGCATGGCGGCGCCGGAACTGCAGTTCCGATAACCGGCTTCGCCAATTCAATTGTTTCACCTGCAATGGAATTTAAAACCGACGGGTTTATAATGGGTGTCGGTGCGAAAATGTTCACGGTTGCAGGTCCTGTAATTGTTTACGGAGTGATTTCTTCCGTAATAATCGGAATCTTGCATTATTTGCAGTCAATTTAAACAAAAAGCATCCCATATGAGATGCTTTTTGCATTTTCCGAGCCAAAGGCTGCGGAATTTCAGTCATAATATTAAACTAAAGTGTGGGCATAAGCCAGGAAAAGTGATGTAAACAGGAACAGAACTGCGCAAATTGTTGTAAGTTTTCCGAAAAATGCATCAAGAGTTCTGCCTTTATTCTTACCGAAGAAAGAATCTGCCGCACCGCTTATTGCACCGGACAGACCTGCTGCTTTGCCCGACTGAAGAAGGATAAGACAAATAATAGCGATTGATATGAGTATATGAAAAATACCCACGATTGTTGTTGCGATATTCATAAATAACCTCCGAATTTTTAATCTTATTTTGCTATTATAACATATTTTTCAGAATATATCAATAGCTTTTTAACTTTTTTTGTAAAAATTTATTAGACATCCCGAAAGAATAATTTTTCTTTCATCGTCTGTAAGCGGAGATATTTTAAGCTCGAAAGATTTTCCGCTGCCGTCAAGCAGATAAGCTTCAAATTTGTCGGCCTTTGTTTCAATAGCTTTTTTAACGTCTTTAACAAAAATATAGTCGCCGTTTTTAAACGGAAGCTCTCCTTCGTCAATCACAAAGGGTATCATTCCCCAGTTTATAAGGTTACTTCTGTAACGCTTTGTGGCATATTCATTTGCAATGTTCGCAAAACCGCCCAGAACCTTCTGACAGGATGCCGCCTGTTCTCTCGCAGAACCGTCACCCGGTTTGACTGCGAAAATTGTGCTTCCTATTGCGGTTTCTTCAGCAACTAAACTGGGGACAATTTTTCGTGCATTTCCAAATACGGTTTTTATCTCATCATCAGCATTTTCAGGGTTTTTGCCCGAAAGTCTGAGTGTTTCGTAAACCTGAACTTTTTTAGCCTTATTTACATATTCGGGGTCTTTTCTCGAAAGCGCAAATTCCGCAAGCTTGAGTGGATTTGAACGGTAAGAAGATGTTTCCCCAGACGGAATAAGCTCGTCAGTTGTTGTAACAGGGTCGTGAATTTCAGATACAACCTTTAAAATAAGGTTATCTGTCAGCTCGGACATTTCCGGCCAGTCTGCAATATTGGGGCCAAACTTTAGCTCCTCAGCACTGTTTGCTTTACCGTAACCGTTATAAATTCTGCTGTCATAAGCCGAACTGTCAAAATGGTATTCGGGCATATTAAAGTCAAAATCAAGCTCGGTAGCGGGAGTTAAAACGCCTCCCTTTGCCGCAGTTGCCGCGATAGAACGTGCGTCCATGAGCGCAACTGATGAAATCTGTCCCTGCCCCGGTTTTGAGCCTTCTCTGTTGGGGAAGTTTCTTGTGGAATGTCTGATGCTGAGCGCGTTATTTGCAGGAACGTCGCCCGCACCGAAACAAGGCCCGCAGAAAGCGGTTCTGAGCGTTGCGCCTGCCGCCATAAGCTTAGCCGCAGCGCCGTTTTTAACAAGCTCCATAAATATGGGCTGGCTTGCAGGATAAACGCTTAGCGCAAATTCGCCGTTGCCGATGGTTTTTCCGGCAAGAATTTCAGACGCGCAGATAAGGTTTTCATAACCGCCGCCTGCACAACCTGCGATTACGCCCTGGTCAACCACAATTCTGCCGTCAATTACTTTATTTGTAAGTTTATAATCAATGTTCGGAGCGTCAAGCTGTGCCTTTGCCGCAACCTCAGCCTCGTGAAGAATGTCTGCCGCATTGGCATTCACCTCGTCAATGGTATAAGCATTGCTCGGGTGGAAGGGCATTGCAATCATAGGATGGATTTTAGAAAGGTCAACAATAACAGCACCGTCATACAGTGCGCCGCTTTCAGGATTCATTTCCTTATATTCTTCCGCTCTGCCGTGGATTTTCAGGAAGTCCTTTGTCTTTTCGTCAGTCGACCAGATTGATGACAGACAGGTCGTTTCAGTTGTCATTACATCAATGCCGATTCTGTAGTCCATACTGAGTTTGGACACACCGGGGCCGACAAATTCCATAACCTTATTTTTAACAAAACCGTTTTTAAATACCGCGCCGATAATGGCGAGCGCAACGTCCTGAGGGCCGACACCGTTTATCGGCTCACCTTCAAGATAAATTAAAACAACGTCAGGTCTGTCAATATCGTAGGTTTTGCAAAGAAGCTGTTTAACAAGCTCAGGACCTCCCTCGCCTATTGCCATAGTGCCTATCGCACCGTATCTTGTATGACTGTCCGAGCCTAAAATCATTTTGCCGCAGCCCGCGTGCATTTCACGCATATACTGGTGAATAACAGCCTGATGTGCGGGAACATAAATTCCACCGTACTTTTTTGCTGCCGAAAGACCGAAAACATGGTCGTCCTCATTGATTGTTCCGCCTACTGCACAAAGACTGTTGTGGCAGTTTGTAAGAACAT
>JBAYOS010000110.1:0-5902 GCA_041678125.1 Monoglobales bacterium | reverse complement strand
ACTCATCCTTATCGCCCATATAAATATCAATTTTTCGCGGGCAGATAAGCGCCAGCACCTGAGAGTCAAAAAAAGAATTTGCTGCACCCTTCCAAACCCAATCTGTAAAACTGGTTTTTACTTTGGTATCCGAGTAAAAACAGAATGAGGCCGCCGCTTTAATCCGTGTATCGACAGCAGTAATGAAAAGTGTGTAAAAACCGCCGTAGGAAAGGCCTGTCATACCGATTTTATCTTTACGGCAGGTGCCCGACCCGATAAGCCAATCTATTGCTCTTTGAACACCGAAAATTTCAACCGCAGTAATTGAGCTTCCAAGCTGCTGAAGCTTTAAATCCCTTGCAATGCGCATACTGTAATCTGCACGGCGTTCCATATTCTCCTCGGCAATTTTAAAACGCTCGGTATTCCAGTTAAGGTACTGGGGGGCAAAAACATTCACCTTATATTTAAGTATGCGTTCAACCATGTTGTTGTAGTTAATTGTGCCCACCTCAAGCAGGCCGCCGCAAAGCTCGGGCGCACCAAGACCGCCATGATTTGCAATTATCATGGGGGTGCCGGCTGATTCGTCGCTTATAAAAAGCATTCCGTAAAAGGGAAGACCGCCAAGCGTTATTATCTGAACGCGGTAAATCCTCACCCCGTTATCCTCGGTGACAAATTCTTTTTTCACCTCATACGAAAGGTCGGCTTCGCCTACAAGCGGCCAGCCGAGGAGCTCTTTAAACTGCTCACGGTATATATCGGGATTCTGAGCGATTTTTTTGGTCAAAGCAAAACGATTTTGTTCTGCAATGTTATATTTTTCTTCAATAAGTTTATCAATACCGTCACGGTATGCTTTTCTGTAATCATTTCCCGCTTCAGGGGCTTCCTTGTAGTTAAACCTGAACTCTTTCATGTTACACCTCTTGGAAATATGCGTCGGGCCTTTTCGGGTCAAAGCTTTCGTTTGCCCACATGACAGTCACAAGATTTTCGCTGTCGGACAAATTGATTATATTATGAGTATATCCGGGCAACATGTGAACTGCTTTAATTTCATCGCCCGAAACCTCAAATTCAATGATTTCATCACTGCCGATTTTACGCTGCCTGATAAGACCGCGACCTGACACCACGATGAAAAATTCCCATTTAGTATCGTGCCAATGCTGGCCTTTCGTAATTCCCGGTTTTGAAATATTTATGCTCACCTGACCGCATTTTGAGGTCTTTAAAAGTTCGGTAAAACTACCGCGGTCGTCAACATTCATTTTGAGAGGGAATGCAACCTTCTCCTTCGGAAGATAGGAAAGGTATGTGGAATAAAGCTTTTTGGCAAAGCTGCCTTCAGGTATTTCGGGAATTATAAGAGTACTGGGCTGGTCTGCAAAACTGTAAAGCAGGTCTGCAATTTCGCCGAGCGTAACACGGTGGGTAACGGGAGCGGCACAAAATCTGCCCGACTCCTTTAAAACGGTTTTGGTTCCGTCAAAATCGCATCTGTGTTCCTTGCCATTTAAGGCGCAAATCATTTCATCTACAAGGTCGTCTATGTAGAGTAGCTCAAGCTCTGTAGCTCTGTCGTTAATCTGAATAGGAAGGTCATTTGCAATATTATAGCAAAAGGTTGCAACTGCCGAATTGTAGTTTGGTCTGCACCATTTCCCAAAGAGGTTGGGAAAACGGTAAACAAGCACCTTTGCACCCGTCTTTTCAGCATAAGTGAAAAACAGGTCTTCGCCCGCCTTTTTACTTTTTCCGTACTCACCGTCTGAATATCTGCCCACAAGAGTCGCCTGGATGGAGCTTGCAAGCATTACGGGGCAGGTGTTGTTATGTTTTTTCAAGGTGTCAAGCAAAGTTGAAGCGAAACCGAAATTTCCTTTCATAAAATCCTCATTTGACCGGGGGCGGTTAACGCCAGCAAGATTAAAAACAAAATCCGCATTTTTACACGCAAAATCAAGCTCCTCAGTGGAGGAGCCGATGTCATAAAGATAAATTTCTTCAATAGAAAGGTCGGGGTGGATTCTGTTTTTACCCTCTTTTATATTTGTGAGGGCGGCAGATAAATTTTTGCCCACAAATCCGTTTGAGCCGGTAATAAGTATTTTCATAAGCCTACCTCTTTATTTTGATTCCTTCATAAGCGCAATTTCATTACGAATGTAATCGAGAGTGAGCAGTTTTTCCTTAACCTGATCTACAGTTAAAAGCTCGGTATTGGTTGAGTTAAATTCGGTAAGCGGATTGCGGTCAACATTGCCTTCGTTAATATATTTGTCATAGTTCAGATCACGCTTGTCGCAGGGTACTCTGTAAAAATCACCCATATCAACCGCACCGGCACATTCTTCGTTTGTCAGTAGCGTTTCATACATTTTTTCGCAGTGACGTATACCGATAATTTTTATATCATCTTTTGAGTCAAAAAGCTCTTTGACTGCCTGAGCCAGAACTCCTATGGTACAAGCGGGGGCCTTATGCACTAAAATATCACCTGAAACGCCGTGTTCAAAAGCAAAAAGTACAAGATTAACAGCTTCATCAAGCGACATAATAAATCTTGTCATATCAGGGTCGGTTATAGTAATCGGTTTGCCGCTTTTTATCTGGTCAATCCAAAGGGGGATAACACTGCCGCGACTGCACATAACATTACCGTAACGGGTGCAGCAGATTTTTGTTTTTTCGGGTGAAACCGTGCGGGATTTTGCAACAGTAACCTTTTCCATCATTGCTTTGCTTGTCCCCATAGCATTTACGGGGTAAGCGGCTTTGTCGGTGGACAGACAGATAACCGTTTTGACCCCCTCGTCAATAGCGGCAGTTAAAACATTGTCGGTCCCGAGAACGTTGGTTTTGACAGCTTCAACAGGGAAGAATTCACATGAGGGAACCTGCTTTAACGCTGCCGCATGGAATATATAATTGACGCCGTGCATAGCGTTTTTAACGCTTGCAAGGTCACGCACGTCTCCTATGAAAAACTTTATTTTGTCAGCCACTTCGGGCATTTTCGCCTGAAAATCGTGACGCATATCGTCCTGTTTTTTTTCGTCTCTTGAAAAAATTCTAATTTCTCCAATATCGGTTTTTAAAAATCTTTCAAGAACCGCATTCCCGAAAGAACCGGTCCCACCGGTAATCAGCAAGGTTGCGCCTGAAAACAATGACATTACATTGACCTCCTGTATATGTAAACTAAAAGAACATACTTTATCTAATTATATATTAAAAAAACCTACAAGTCAATCCCGTCTTTTTTTAGACGTAATGAAAAAAGTACCGTGCAGAAATCCTGCACAGTACTTTATAATTGTTATGCTTTAGAGATTCTTTCTTCAAGCGCATTAAGCTCGCGAGTGATTTCTTTGGGAAGTCTGTTGCCAAACTGAGCAAAGAATTCTTTCTGGTTTTCAATATCTTCAAGCCAGTATTCCTTCTTAACGCTTAAGAGTTCGTCAACAACCTCGTCGGAAAGGTCAAGACCTTCAAGGTTTAAGTCCTCTTTGTAGGGAACATAGCCGATAGCAGTTTCCTTTGCTTGAGCCTTGCCTTCACATCTGTCAATAATCCAGTTAAGAACGCGCATATTGTCGCCGAATCCCGGCCAGATAAAGTTGCCTTCGTCATCACGTCTGAACCAGTTAACATGGAATATTTTAGGAGCCTTATCAGCGTCCATTTTATTACCCATTTCAATCCAGTGAGCAAAATAGTCGCCCATGTTATAGCCTACAAACGGTTTCATAGCCATCGGGTCACGTCTTACAACGCCGACTGCGCCAATAGCGGCAGCTGTTGTTTCAGACGCCATTGTAGCACCGACGAACACACCGTGCTCCCAATCTCTTGCCTGGTATACAAGCGGAGCGGTTTTAGCACGTCTGCCGCCGAATACGATAGCAGAGATAGGCACGCCCTGAGGATTTTCAAATTCAGATGAAATGCAGGGGCAGTTTATTGCAGGAGATGTAAATCTTGAGTTGGGGTTAGCAAGAACGCCGCCGTTTGCAATAACTTTTTTACCGTTAACCTTGTTGCCTTTCCAGTCAGTTGCATTTTCGGGAGGATTTTTGTCAAGACCTTCCCACCAAACGGTGTTGTTATCGTTGTTTAATGCAACGTTTGTGAAAATTGTATTTTTCTTTGTAGCTGCCAGAGCATTGTAGTTTGTTTTTGCGTTTGTTCCGGGAGCAACACCGAAGAAGCCTGCTTCGGGGTTGATAGCATAAAGTCTGCCGTCAGCAGGGTTAATTCTGAGCCAAGCGATATCGTCGCCAACTGTCCAGACCTTGTATCCTTTAAGGATTTCGGGAGGAATAAGCATAGCGAGGTTTGTTTTACCGCAGGCACTCGGGAATGCAGCGGCAATGTATTTGATTTCACCCTGAGGATTTTCAAGACCGAGAATAAGCATATGCTCAGCCATCCAGCCCTCTTTTTTGCCGAGGTAGGAAGCAATTCTGAGAGCAAATCATTTTTTGCCTAAAAGAACCTCACCGCCGTAAGCAGAGTTGATCGACCAGATTGTATTGTCTTCAGGGAAGTGAACAATATATCTCTCTTCAGGATTTACATCCTTTTTAGCATGCAGACATTTTACGAAATCTCCGTCTTCGCCGAGAGCTTCCATAACTTTGTCGCCGATTCTTGTCATGATAGCCATATTTAAAACAACATAAATGCTGTCAGAAAGCTCGATACCGATTTTTGAGAAGGGAGAACCTACAGGACCCATGGAAAATGGGATAACATACATGGTTCTTCCGACCATTGAACCGTCATAAAGCTTTTTAAGCTTGGCATACATTTCGGCAGGAGCCATCCAGTTGTTGTTCGGGCCTGCATCCTCTTTATCTTCAGTACAGATAAAAGTTCTGTCTTCAACGCGGGCAACATCGTTTTCCGCAGTTCTGTGGTAGTAACAGCCGGGAAGCTCTTCCTGGTTGAGTTTATGAAGTTCACCGGTAGATACAGCTTCTTCTCTTAATGCTTCAAGCTGTGCTTCGCTGCCGTCAATCCAAACAATTTTGTCGGGTTTTGTAAGAGATTTCATCTCTTCAAGCCAATCAAGGACTTTTTTGTTGTTGGTCATTATTATAACTCCTTTAGTGATATTAAACAAAAAACTATTTCATTTTATATTATACCACAAAATGGAATAGAATTGCAACACTATTTTAAAATAAAAGTATATATTTTCATAACAAATTGTCATATAAAAAAACAATCTTATTGTTCACAGTGCACAATAAGATTGCTTGTATTACACTAATTTGTCCGACAGGTTCTTAAACTGCAGGAGAGATAATCTTTCCCCGCGGATGTTTAAATCAATTCCAAGCTCGGACAGTGCAGAAGCAGTCTGCTCTTTTGAAAATCCTGCGGATGCAAGACTGTTTACAAGAGTTTTGCGGCGGAGAGCAAACGCCCCTCTGACCACGCGGAAAAAAGTTTTTTCGTCCATCGGAGTAACTGGCGGCTTATCTAAAATATTAAGCCTGATTACAGCAGACGATACTTTCGGGGCGGGAACAAAATCGTCCGGCGGGACAATAAACTTAATTTCGGGGTTTGTATAATATTGAACGTGAACTGAAAGCGAGCCGTAGTCCTTTTTGCCCTCGCTTGCCACCATTCTTTCGGCAACCTCTTTTTGTACCATAACGGTGATTGAGGAAAAATATTCACGGTGTTTTATCAGCTCAAGTATTATAGGTGTGGTTATATAATAGGGAAGATTGGCAACAAGCTTAACCTTTTCATCCTCAAAATGCTCGGAAATCAGCTGAGGAATATCCGTTTTTAAAATATCTTTGTTTATAACCGTTACGTTTTCTTTATCAGCCAGAGTATAATCTAAAACGGGGATGAGTTTATCGTCAATTTCCACGCTGACAATTTTTTT
>JBAYOS010000109.1:0-5977 GCA_041678125.1 Monoglobales bacterium | reverse complement strand
CCAGATCCTGTCTATCCCCATCATAGCATAGGCATACCATTTTCTGCCTTTTGCCTCGGCATTATCGTCAATCATCTCATAGCTTTTAAGGAATTTTTCATCGTCAAGACAAATATCGTAACACGCCAGAAGCAGCGGTGTACCGTTGATTTCAAATTCTTCTCTGTCTTTGGTATACTCGAGCCTTTCAACCGAAAAATTCAAATGTCTCTGGCGGTACCTTTTTTCTTTTGTTACCTTGCCGCCCGCAGTTCCCGACGGCCATCTGTCTTCGTCATAAAGCCAGGCATGCATGCCTTTTTCCTTTGCTGTTTCCACACAGAACCTTGCCATTTCCATAAATTCTTCGCCGAGATAGTCTGTACTCAGACCAACTCTGGTGTGCATATCAAAGCCGCCCAGACCCATCTTTTCATAAGCTTCAATATGTTTCAAAAGCCCTTCTTTTGTTAGCTTTGTATTAAACGACAGCATGGGCGCGCCCCTGTATTCGGATGTAGGATTTTTATACAAATTCAAATCTAATTTTTCCGATTTACTTTTTGCAAAAAACATAATAAACCCTCCTGCTATATTTGCTTTAGTTACATTATATCATAATGGAAAAAGCAGTTACAAGCACTTTCATAAAAAAAGCAAATAAGGACACTTTTCAGTCAAATAAGGATAGAAAAAAGCTGAGCAATGCTCAGCTTTATTTACATATTCTTAACTACTCTGATGTCCTTGCCGATAAACTTAAGACTTTCAAACTCGTACAATCTTGAAAAAATTCTGTCCGAATAAAGTGAATGCAAATCCTTTGCCCCGAGATTAGTATTAATAATCAATTTCTTGCCGTTAAGCATCCTTGTGTTAATAATATCAAACAGCGTTGATGTTGAGAAAGAGGTTTGCTGTTCGGAACCCAAATCATCAATAATGAAAAGGTATGCGGCATATACATTTGCGCATGCTTCTTTTTTCTCGGGAGCTTTGCCGAACTCAAAATCCGTCAGCATGGATAAAAGCTGTTTCGCACTGTAATAAACCACCGAAAACCCTTTTTCATAAATTTTCTTTGCTATCGCCGCGGATAAAAAGGTTTTTCCAAGTCCCGTAGAGCCGAAGAAGAAAAGATTTTTAACATCACTTTTCTCAAATTCGTCAACAAACTCGTCGCATTTTTTCAAAATATATTTCATCTGTTCTCTCGGAACATTCCCGTTTTCGTCCGGAATATCCGAATAGTATTTAATATTAAAATCATCAATATTTACATCCAGAAGCGCCGGTGCGATGTTGGAATAAGCAAGCGACTGCTTTTGATACTCCCCTTTCATGCACTCGCACATTTTGCTGCCGACATACCCCGTATCCTTGCAGCTTTTGCACTCATAAACATCATAAATATAGTCGGGCGAATATCCGTTTTGCACCATTATTTCATCACGTTTTTTCGCAAGAGCTTCAATATCCGTTTGAGGGGTATATTTTTTCCCCTTGATTGACGCCTTGGCAAGCATAACACCCTCGCGGCTTATCTGCTCCTCAATCTCTTTTATCTGCGGAATTTCCGCATAGATTTTTTCCCGTCTTGCTGTAATTAAGAATCTGGCTTTGGACTGTTTTTCGTCATAAGTATCTTTAACCTTGTTTTCGGTTTCTAAACTGTAAATCATTTGTTTACCGCCCCTTCCGCAGACTTTTTCTCAAAAGCATCATAATCGAAATCCCGCTGGTCAAAATTGGAAAACTTTGTCGGAACCGCTCTACTCTTTTTATCACTTTCCTTTGCGGCTTTTTCAGAAAAGCCTGTCCCGTTTCTCAGGTTTAAAATAACGCTGTTCATATATTTTACGGAGAGCTTTCCTATGTTTGACGCGCAAATATCATAAGCTTTCATTATCGTTTCAAAAGGAACCTTAAGGTCAAATAGCCATTCGTTTATGTACTTTGTTTCCGTCGGCGAAAACTTTCTGTCGGTAACACCCATTGCATTTTTTAATCTGCTGATTGCCTCGGCATATTCCTCTGCCTTTTTAAGATAGCTTTCCGCCGCTTCAACGCTGTCAATCTCCTTGTCCACCCATATTGCAGCGGTTTTTTCAATCTGTCTCATACTCTTTTTGCCGTTTTTGACACAATAGGTTACCAGCATGGGAATAACGTCCAGCGGCAGCCTGTAATAGTCATAGAGAGAATAAATAACCGTTAGGTCTGCGGAGCTGAAGGGCTTTTGAAGAATTTTCTGAACAATCTGAAACATTCCTTCAAGCTCGGGGTGTGCCTTTGTACAGGCAGCAATCTCCTCGGGATAATACACAGGTTTTGTCTCGATTATTTTAATCGGCTCTTTATGGTCAAGGTCAACAAATTCGACATTTTCACCGTCAAACTTCACGACCTTTTTATCTGCCCAGTATTTCCACGCACGGATAACGTCCGATTCCAACAGACCCAGCGTTTCGGCCATTTCCGAATGGCTCATCGGCTTTTCATTCGTGCATTGGCTCAGTCCCAATAAATAGACCTTGACAAAATTGCCGTTGGAATCGGGCATATATTCAGTTATAAAGACATCAGATACTTTTACTTCCCTTGGGCTTTCGGGAAGGGCTTTTTTATATGCCATACTTACCTCCATCGACAAAATTATCACATATTTTATATTATCACACACAGCTTTTATTGTCAACGTCTGAATGATTTGAAAATTCAAAAAAACTATTGACGAAACTACTAATATATATTAAAATTATTATGTATAACTATATACTTACCTGGTGTATGCCTGTCCACAGAGGTAATTAAAAAGATTTTCAGGCAGAAAGGCTCGGAAGTTTACATATGAAATGTCCATATTGCGAACATACCGACAGTAAAGTCATAGATACAAGACCCACTGAGGAGGGTTCCTCAATCAGAAGACGCAGAGAGTGTCTGAAATGCGAAAAAAGATTTACAACCTACGAGGTTGTTGAAACTATGCCGATAGTTGTTATTAAAAAAGACAACAGCCGCCAATGTTTTGACCGTGAAAGAATTTTGAGCGGTCTTTTCCGCGCATGCGTAAAACGACCTGTTAAAACAGAAGTGCTGGAAGAAATAGTAAATACAGTTGAACAGAAGCTTGCGAACTCACTCCAGCGTGAATTTACATCCGACTATATCGGTCAGCTTGTTATGGAACAGCTCAAAGATGTTGACCTGGTTGCATACGTCAGGTTTGCCTCTGTCTACAGAGATTTTAAAGACCTTGACACCTTTATGAATGAGCTTAAACTTTTAACCGGAGAGAAAAAATGAGAAAACTTGCCCTTTTAATTTTGTTTATTATATTATTCAGTTCGGGATGCTTTGCGTATCACAATATTCCCGTACTTATGTACCATAATACAGACTATGTTTTTTCTGAAGATCAGGCGCTGAGCAGCATCACGCCCGAAAATTTCGAAAGCCATCTTAAAACTTTTCGCGAGTTCGGTTATAACTCGGTCAGCGTCAGGGATTATATTAAATATACCGAAGGAAAGTTCCCCCTGCCGGCAAATCCTTTTATAATCACCTTTGACGATGGTTATACCAGCAATTACACTCATGCGATGCCGCTTCTGAAAAAGTATAAATTTAACGCGGCAATATTTGTTGTGACCGGCTCTGTCGGCGCTTCCGATATTGCTTTCCCTCACTTTGACTGGCAACAGGCAAAAGAGCTGTCAGACAGCGGAATTATTGAAATTTACAGCCATACCAACAGCCACGGTGACCTTACATTACTGACACCTGCTCAGATTGCGTTTGAGCTCAGGCGTTCAAAGATTGCAATCGAATCAAGGCTCGGCACTACCTGCGATGTGTTTGCGGCTCCCTTCGGGAAATTTTCCACTGAGGCGGTGGACTGCGCCATAGCCGCAGGCTATAAGCTTATGATGCGTGTCGGAGACGTGTGCGGCGATGTTCCCGCAGACGGTATAATTTCTCTTAAAAGGCACACTGTAACAGGTGATATGTCTGCACTTGATGTAATTAACATGATGGAAAGCGAATAGGACGTGAAGATATTGAAAAAATTAGCAGTTATTCTGCTTGTCATTTTTTTGTGCGGCTGCAGCAATACGCAATCCCCTTCGGGTGATTCTTCCCCCGATAAAACAGAACGGGCAGTTGCTTTAAACAATAAAATTATAAATATGTATGCTATCAGAGAAAATGATTTGAATCCGCTCATGACCTCTAACGAGTCGGGGCGGCTTATGCTTTCTTTGGTATTTCGTCCGCTTGTTACGGTAGGTCAGAATTTCGACTGTACCTTGAGTCTTGCTGCGCAGATTTCACCATCCCCCGATTGTACCTCTTATGATATTATTCTGAAAAACGACATTCTTTGGGATGACGGTTCGCCCTTTACATCCTCTGATGTTGAATATACTGTCAGAAAAATCATGGAATATGAGGAAACCTCTCCGTATTTTGACAATCTTCGAAATGTTACGGGGTATGGACCAAGCGGAACGCACGGTTATACCTTTGTTCTGGAAAAGTCCGACTCGGGATTCCCATTTCTTTTAAATTTTCCTATAGTGAAAAACGGGTCGCTTGAAAATGGTGTCAATACTGTAGGTACAGGCGATTATATTTTGAAAGATTATAAGGATTTCACCTCGTATTCCTTAATAGCAAAATCCCCGAAGGGTGAATATCATGTTGACAGAATCAACGTAACTCTTTTGCCTGACGGTGCATCCGCCTACAGCAGTTATAAGCTTGGCAAAATAAATATTTTAAAGCTTTCATCTGATGATGCTTCCGCCTATTCTATTGACGGAAAACATGATTTTATAAGTACGAATACCAACAGATATACATTTTTGGCGGTGAACCACTATAACAAGAATCTTTCCGACCCCGCTGTCAGAAGGCTTATCGCAAAGATTTTGTCTCAGGAAAATGTTATTAAAGACTTAATGCCCGAATTTGCCGTTCATGCTGACAGCTTCGTTAATCCTTCGTCTTACTTTGCTGTTAAAAATAACGCAAACTATGGCGATATAAAAGAGGCTTTTGATAAAATCGGCTATATCGCCGACGAAAGCGGTGTCCGTGCAAAATCGGTTGAGGGCGGAAAAAGGAAGCTCTCCCTTGACATTCTTGTCAACGGCGACAATCCTGCAAAGGTTATTGCGGCCGAATATATCTCAAATCTGCTGGGCACCTACGGGATAAGTACATCAATCACCAAGCCCGATTATAATTCATATATTGATGCGCTTGTTTCGCAGTCTTTTGACCTTGCACTCTGCGAAACTATAATTTCACTTAATAACGATTATACCTTTTTGATGGGAACCGAAGGCTCCGCAAACTTGGGGGGATATTCTTCCGAAAGGGCAGATTATCTGCTTTCGTCAATTTCCTCCTCGTCCGACAAGACGGCAAGAGTTGACAATTTTAAAAAGCTCCAGACTTTATTTTTCGAGGACATGCCCCACATTCCGCTTTGGTTCCAAACCTCAAAAATAATATATAACTCCGCAGTTTTCAAAGAACTGGTTTCGGGAAATATCACAGACGAATTTTCATCAATAAGCACATGGACGATTAAATAATTATCGGAGAAAAAATGTTAAAAGAATACAATCAACTGAAAAAACAACTAATAAAAAATGAATTCAAGCACCTAAATCCCTCTCAGCTAAAAGCAGCGCTCACCTCAAAAGGGGCACTGCTTATTCTTGCGGGCGCAGGCAGCGGAAAGACAACAACGGTTATCAGCCGGATTGCCTATCTAATAAAATACGGAAGCGCGTATGATGACAGCACCTCGCTTCCCGCAGGTGTTGACGATAATTTCATTTCGTATATGAAAAGCTTTGTTGACGCCGGATTTCCCGCTGACGAGTATATTACGGACGTTATAAAGGTCAACCCCGTTGCACCCTATAATATTCTTGCTTTTACATTCACAAACAAAGCCGCAAACGAGATGAAAGAGCGT
>JBAYOS010000108.1:0-6041 GCA_041678125.1 Monoglobales bacterium | reverse complement strand
TGCAAGGGCGACACTTATGTTGACGACCATCATACAGTCGAAGATATTGCCATTGTTCTCGGTGCGGCCATTGACGAGGCTCTCGGCGAAAAGCGGGGTATTAACCGCTATGGCAGCAGCACAATTCCTATGGATGAGGCATTGATTTTGTCGGCAATTGACCTTTCGGGCAGGGCTTACCTTGCATATACGCTCTACATTCCCACTTCAAAGGTCGGGACATTCGACACCGAGCTTGTTCGTGAATTTTTCACCGCCTTTACCTCCAATGCAAAATGCAATCTGCATATAAATCAGCTTGCGGGAATGAACTCTCACCACATAATCGAGGGGGCTTTCAAATCTGTTGCAAGAAGTCTCAGACAGGCAGTCGAAATAGACAAAAATTTTGCAGAGGAAATTCCCTCAACCAAAGGAGTTTTATAATGATTTCCATAGTAGATTACGGTGTCGGCAACCTTTTTTCACTTAAAAGCTCTTTTGCCGCAATCGGCGCCGATGTTGTTGTTACAAGTGACGAAAAAATAATAAAAAGTTCAGAGAAAATCATACTTCCCGGTGTGGGCGCATTTGAAGATGCGGCTAAAAAGCTGAAAAGTTCAGGGCTTGGCGAGGTTGTTAAAAGTGAAGCACAAAGCGGAAAACCGCTTATGGGAATATGTCTCGGTATGCAGCTGCTTTTTGAAAAGAGCTTTGAATTCGGCGAGCATGAGGGTCTCGGACTTATACCCGGAGAAATCCGCCCCATTGCGGAGGTTATCCCCGCTCACCTGAAAATCCCGCAAATCGGCTGGAATTCGCTTAGGTTTAAAGGTGAAAAATCCCCTGTCTTCAAATATATAAATAATGGTGATTTTGTATATTTCGTTCACTCCTACCACGGAACAAACTGCGATGAAAATACAATTGCCACAACTGATTACGGTGCCGAACTTACAGCAGCGGTGGCAAAGGACAATATTTTCGGTTGCCAGTTTCATCCTGAAAAGAGCGGCGACGTTGGTCTTAATATTCTGCGCGCTTTTTGTGAATTGGAGGTTTAGTGAATGATAATTTTCCCCGCAATAGATTTGGTCGGCGGTAAGGCGGTGCGGCTGCTAAAAGGCGATTATGACAAGATGACCGTTTACAACGACAATCCCCTTTCCGTTGCAAAGGATTTTGAGTCAAAGGGTGCGACGCATATTCACCTTGTGGACTTAGAGGGCGCAAAGGACGGCACCACCCCAAACATTGATACTGTCCGCTCAATCGTCCAAAACACTTCTCTTTTCACCGAAATCGGCGGCGGTATCCGTTCGGTTGAAACAGCCGAAAAGTATATTTTAATCGGAGTTAACCGCATAATTCTCGGCACTGCGGCAGTAACGAATGAGGATTTTCTTAAAGAAGCTATTGCCAAGTTCGGTGACAAGGTGGCCGTCGGTGTTGACATAAAAGACGGTTATGTTGCAATCAAAGGCTGGACGGAAAAATCCGAATATTCCGCATTTGATTTTTGCGAAAAGATGCAAAACTTAGGTGTGAATACTCTTATTTGTACCGATATTTCAAAGGACGGTGCAATGCAGGGCACAAATCACGGGTTATATAAAAATTTGTCTGAAAAATTCAGCATGAACATTACTGCGTCGGGTGGCGTATCTTCCATTGAAGATGTAAAAAGGCTTGCAAAGCTCGGCATATACGGTGCTATTATAGGCAAGGCATATTACACAGGCGTGATTGACTTAAAGGAAGCAGTTGAGGTGGCGAAATGATTACAAAAAGAATAATTCCCTGCCTTGATGTTAAAAATGGCAGGGTTGTCAAGGGTGTTAATTTTGAGGATCTATCTGACGTTTCCTCCCCTGTTGAACTTGCAAAATTCTATAACGACTGTGGCGCAGATGAGCTTGTGTTTTATGATATTACCGCCTCAAGCGACGGTCGGAAAATATTCACCGATATACTTCGGGAGGTTGCCTCGACCATATTTATTCCTCTGACGGTCGGCGGCGGCATAAACACCATAGATGATTTTGACAGAGTATTAAAATGCGGCGCAGACAAGGTAAGCGTAAACTCGGGCGCAATAAAAAATCCCGATATTATTTATCAGGCGGCAAAGCTTTACGGTAGTCAATGTGTTGTAATTTCCGCTGACGTGAAAAGGGTTGCCGGTGATTTCCGCGTGTTCGCCAAAGGCGGCAGAGAGGATACCGGTATGGAGGCACTTTCATGGATTAAGCGGTGCGTTGGTTTGGGTGCGGGTGAGGTGGTTTTGAATTCAATTGACACCGACGGTGTTAAAAAAGGGTTTGACCTTGAGATGCTTGATGCGGTTTGTAACGTGGTAAATGTTCCTGTAATCGCATCAGGCGGCGCAGGCTCGATAGACCATTTTGTCACTCTGTTTAACACACTTCCCAAGGTTGACGCAGGTCTTGCCGCTTCGATTTTCCATTTCGGCGAGGTCAAAATTTCCGACCTTAAAGACAATCTTGCAAAAAATAACATCCCTGTAAGGAGATAAAAATGATAAATATAAGTGAACTTAAATTTGATGAAAAAGGCTTAATTCCTGCTATTGTTGTAGATTCAATTACAAAAAAAGTGCTGACACTTGCATATATGAACAAGGAAAGTCTTGAGATTTCCATAGAAAAGGGACTCACCTGTTTCTTCAGCCGCTCACGGAATGAGCTTTGGCTGAAGGGAGAAACGAGCGGCAACTATCAGCATATAGTTTCCATCACAGCCGACTGCGACAAGGATGCACTTGTTGTTGTGGTTGAAAAGGAAGGGCCTGCCTGCCACACTGGCACAGATTCCTGCTTTACAAACCACCTGTATGAAAGCGATACCCTTCAGGATTTTTCATATCAGGGACTTATGGAGCTTATCGAGGGCAGAAAAATAAACAAGCAGGAAGGCTCATACACCACATATCTGTTTGAAAAAGGACTTGATAATATACTGAAAAAAATCGGCGAGGAATCGACCGAGGTTATAATAGCCGCAAAGACAGAAGATAAAAAGGAAACAATTTATGAAATTGCCGACCTTGCATATCATGTTATGGTGCTAATGATTGAAGCGGGCATTTCACTTGAAGATATCCACAGAGAGCTTGGCTCCCGTCATGTAATTGACAAAAAAATTAAGCAGGAGAAAATGACAAAATGATTTTATCCGACTATCACGTTCACACCTGCTATTGCCACGGTGAAAACACCCCTGAAGAAATGGTGATTTCCGCAATAAATATGGGAATGAAAGAGATTGGATTGCTTGCCCATTCGGACACATTTTTTGATGATTCCTACTGTCTTCCCCACCGAAAATATACTGATTTTATAGACGAAATTACCCGACTGAAAGAGAAGTTTTCGGGCAAAATAAAGATTTCCTGCGGTGTTGAGCAAGACTATTATTCCACCGTTTCCACAGATGGTTTTGACTATGTAATCGGTTCTGTTCACTATTTAGAAAAGGCGGGCAAATACTATCCGCTTGACTTTAGTATTGACCATTTTGCCGATATGGTAAAGGAGTGTTACAACGGCGACTTTTATCTTTTGGCTGAGGATTATTTTGACAAGGTTTCTCTCGTGGCGGAAAAAACGGGCGCCGATATAATCGGCCACCTGGACTTAATTACAAAGTTTAACGAGCAGACCCCTCTTTTTGACGACCAAAATGAGCGCTATCTTGCGGCCGCAAAAAAGTGTATTGATGTGCTTATACCTTACGGGAAACCCTTTGAAATTAACACAGGTGCAATTTCAAGAGGATACAGAACTACCCCTTATCCTTCGTCTGTTATGATTGATTATATCAAAGAAAAAAGCGGAAAACTTATTCTGTCAAGCGATGCTCACAACAGAGAAAATATAGCTTATCAATTTGACAAATGGGAAGAACTATTATAAAAAGCGGAGCCGATGCTCCGCTTTTTTCTATATCAAGACTTCTTTTTTCTCATTAAAATAAGTACCACGAAAATGCCTGCTAACGGGAAAATTACCGCGCTGAGCATACCCGCTTTCATACCTATTTGTTCTGTTGAATGAGAAAGGGATCGGGCAAGGTCCCCTGCCCATCCGCTTAAAGAAACCTTGTCCACCACGATGCCCAGCATTTGCGGTGCAATCATCGGAACAACAGCATAAGTAAGCAGTCCGGCCGCAGTTATCAGCGGCATAACTCTTATTGTTTTATGAACATTAAAATGCTTTGAAAAGAATGTTAATATCAAATCAACAATCATCTGCGTGCAAAAATTGATTAAAACAAGCGTTCCCAGTAAAGTGTATGAAATGCCGTACATCTGTCTGAAGGTCTCAAAAAGCATGGGCGGCATACTGAATACCGACGCCATTGCAAGGTATGTATAAAAAGCGGTGAATTTTATTAATTTATAATTATTATGTTCCATTTTAATTCTCCTCAAAAAGATAAAACCATTGTAACACAAACCGCTTTTTATATTCCGAGAGACCTTAAGTAATCTCTGCATTTTTTTGCGATTTCCAGGCTGTCACCATCATACCAGTCATCCTGTTCAACAATAACAACCTCTGTTCCTGCCTTTTCCGCAGCCGCAAGGATTTCTTCAAACTTCTGAATTCCCTCACCAAGCGGTCTGAACTCAAAACCGTTTTCCTCTTTTGATGATTTCTTCATTTCATTGCCGTTTTCATCAACAAGTGCATAAACGGGACCGCCGCCAAGATTTTTGCAAACAAAATCCTTAAGATGAATAACCTCTATTCTGCCTGAATATTTTTCAATATATTTCGCCGGGTTGTAGCCCGCATAATGAACCCAGCAGGTATCAACCTGCGGCTGAATTAAATCCGCAGGAATGGACTCCATCAGCCAGTCGTTAAGGAATTTGCCTTCATATTTTTCAAACTCAAAGTCGTGGTTGTGATAAAGCATCTGAATTCCGTTTTCCTTGAGAAGCTTTGCAACTTTTGTTATTTCTTCGACTGTTTTATCAAACCGTCCGCTTCCGTTATGCTTTTCCTTTCCCATCCAGGGAACTGCGCTGTACTTTGCGCCGATAGTCTTTAAATACTCAACATTCCTTTCCGGCTCGTCGAGAAAAACATCGTAGGTTTGGTGAACGGAAACACACTCAAGCCCGTGCTTATCAAGCAGTGCTTTTACTTCCTTTGCGGTTTTATTAAAATAGCCTGCAAACTCAACATAGTCATAACCTGCCTTTTTGACTGCATCGAGAGTATTATCCATGTCCGCTTCCATTTTATCTCTTACGGAATAAAGCTGAAGACCTACCTTAAATTTTTTCATGCTGACTTACACCTCCGGAATTTCGATTTTAAGTTCCTTGCCTGCCTTTGCCGATTTTACAATACCGTCAATGATAGCCTGGTTGTAAAGAATCTGGCTTGTGGGAACGGGAGCCCTTCCTCCCTCTTTTACAACATCAAGGAATGAACGTACTTTTTTATAAAAATTGCCCTTGCTTTTATCCTCTATCATAGGAATTTTCGTTTCAACCTGCGAGCCTGCAACCTCGCTGTAAATAGTCATAGGTCCGCCAACAGAACCGTTCCAGCACTCTGTCGAAGGAATTCTGAGCGAGCCTTTTGTACCCATAATGATTGTGTCGCCCGGGGTGTCAAGGTGCATTGCCCATGCAATTCTGAAGTCTAAAACTATGCCGCCCTCAAGGCGCACGAAACCCGCCGCAAAATCTTCAACACCGAAAATATCCGCATATTCTGCAGGTTTGCCTTCAGCTTTAAAATATTCGGGATTTTTACCGAAGAAGTTTGAAGTGTACCCGCTTACTGTCAGCGGTTTCGGATAGCCGATAGCATTAAGCACCATATCGAGCGAATAACATCCTATATCTCCCATAGCGCCGATTACGCCCGTATCCTCCTGAATGAATGTTGTGCCAAACGGTGTGGGAATACCGCGCCGTCTGCCGCCGCCTGTCTGAATATAATAAATGTCACCAAGCACACCGCTTTCAACAATATCCTTGACCTTAATCATATTGGGGTCCATTCTGGGCTGGAAAC
>JBAYOS010000107.1:0-6127 GCA_041678125.1 Monoglobales bacterium | reverse complement strand
GAAGTAAGGAGCGAATGATATGCTGCTTGATATTATCTTTCTGGCTATAATAATTGCTTGCGTAGTCTGGGGAGCAAAACGCGGAATAATAAAGACCGCACTGGGACTTTCCTCGGTGCTTGTAAGCATTATTGCGGCAATCTGGCTTTATGAGCCTTTCATGACGTTGATTTCAAATAATGAATCAATTTCCAAGGTGATTTTTAACTTTAAAGAAGGCGTAAAAACGGCGATACTTCCGCAACTTCAGATCGGCGGAGTATTTGCTGGCGAAAATGGCGGTGTACCTGCGCTTTTCAGCGCGATTTTAGGAAGCAATATCATCGCGCAGGGGCAAAATGCGATTGCGGCGGCAATAGCCGATGCGGTGGTTTATCTTACAACAATAGTAGTATTTATAATATTGACAAAATTAGTTGTAAGCATTGTGTTTAAGGTGTTCAAGGTTACGTCAAAGCTGCCGTTGATTAAACACGCCAACGGACTTGTAGGCGGACTGCTTGGACTTGTGGTGGGCATATTTGTCTGCTGGATAACCGCGGCGGTGCTGACGCTGTTTATAGGTCAGCAGGGAAGCGAGTGGATAGTTTCAAACGTTGAAACGTCAAGAATCGCAAAACATCTGTTCAGCACAAACATTATTTTTTCTATATTTAAACAGTAAGTACATATTATAGAATTCGGAGGGCTCTAATGGGACTATTTAATCAGAATTATAACAAGCCCGGTAAAGGTGTCAGGAAAGACGAGCCTGAAAAAAAAGGTGCGGCACTTTACTGGGAACTTTTCGCGAGAAAATGGCGAAGCTATCTTTTACTTAATATTTTATATGCAATAACCTGCATACCCGCATTGCTCTTTTACTTTTTCATTGTGGCGGGACTTATGCCGGGAGATAATCTGGCGGAAGAAATTTCGCTTGCAACAATGATTGCGGGATTTATGGTCATATTTTTTGCAGGGAGTCCGTTTAAATCCGGTTTTATATATGTATTGAGAAATTTCGTCAGGCAACAGCATGCATGGACAGTGGGAGATTTTTTAGAAAAAACAAGAAAAAACTTCGGTCAGTCGTTAATTGCGTTCTTTGTTGATCTTCTTGTAAGCACCTGCTTTCTCTTTGCAATAAAGTTTTACCTTACAGTTTCAGTCACCGGTGTATGGATGTCGATTCTTTTGGGAATTGTTATAGTAGTAATGGTTATGTACGCAATGATGCAAAGCTTTATATGGTGCATGATGGTTACATTTGAACTTAAGCTTTGGACAATTTATAAAAACTCTTTCCTGCTTTCAATGGCTACCATACCGGTAAACATAATAAGCATTGTAATAAGAATTGCGATGGCGGCGGCAATTTTCGTATCCACCATAGTGGCTTATATTTCTTTAGCTGTGTTCTTCCTTTCCGCTTCAGGACTTTTGGAACAGATGCTTGCTTATCCAACAATAAAGAAATTTATGCTCACAAAGACGGAAGAGGAAGCACTGGATAATGAAAACAGCTTAGACGATATTGAGTGGGATAACAGCACGGAGGGACAGAATGATTAAAAAAACGCTGGACAAAGGAATTAACCTGATATATCTGCCGGGCGACAAATTTAAAACTGTGTATATCAGATTGAATATTTTCAGACCGATGGGAGAGGAAGCGGCAAAAAACGCCTTACTCTCAAGGGTGCTTAAGGCCAGCTGCGCGAAATATGATAAGCTGCAGCTTGAGAAAAAACTTGAAGATCTTTACGGAGCGGGTCTCAGTGCCAATGTGATAAAATGCGGAGATGTCCAGGTCATTTCATTCGGTATGTTTTTGCCGAGCGACATATATACGGAGGAAAACACGTCAAAGAAAGCCGCAGAGCTTTTGTATGAGGTGGTATTAAACCCAAAGATTGTTGGGAATGCTTTTGATAAAGAAACCGTGATGCTTGAGAAAAATAATTTAAAAATGCTAATAGCATCTGTTTTCAACGATAAAAAAGACTATGCAGAGCAGCGCTGCACAGAAATTATGTTTGAAGGCGACCCTTTTGCGATTCACGAACTGGGCAGACTTTCTGACCTTGAAAAGGTTGACGAGATAAACTTAAAAGAGCACTATGATAAAATTATGTCCCAAAGCAAAATTGATATTTATGTTTCGGGCAATTGTGACATTGATTCAGTTGCAAATGTTTTCGCCGGCGTAAAATCGGAAAAAGAAATGCCGAAAAACAGTGTGGACAACAAAAAAAGAGAAATAAAAACCGTTATGGAAACTCAAGATGTAAGTCAGGGCAAACTTATGATGGGTTTTAAAACTGACATAATGCCCGAAAGCATTGACACATATAAGTTGTTGGTATTCAACTCGGTTTACGGAAGCGGAACCCATTCCAAGCTTTTCTGCAATGTCAGGGAAAAGCTGAGTCTTGCCTATTATGCGTACGCAAGATATAACAGATTTAAGTCGGTTATTATGGTTGGGTCGGGGATTGAGTTTGAAAATTATGATAAAGCAAAGGACGAAATCCTTTTGCAGCTTGAGGAAATAAAAAAAGGGAATATAACTGAGTTTGAACTTTCATCTTCAAAAAAAAGCCTGATAAATGCATATAAATCTATGGATGATGAGCCTTTAAGAATTATTTCCGCACAGGCAAGCTCAGAAATTTTGGATGAGGATCTGACCTTAGACCAAAAAATTGCCGCAATTGAAGCAGTAACTAAAGAAGACGTGATAAAAATGTCATCTCACGTATGGCTTGACAGTATATATTTTCTGAAAGGAAAAGAAAATGAATAAGACGACATACGATATTTTAAACGAGACGCTTTACAGTTATACCCACCCGAGTGGACTTAACGTATATATGGCGGTAAAGCCCGGATTTACAAAATCATGTGCATATTTTTCAACAGATTACGGTTCAACCACAAACAAGTTTGTGCCGATAGGTATGACCTCTGCCATTAAGGTTCCGGACGGTGTAGCGCACTTTTTGGAACACAAGATGTTTGAACAGCCTGACGGTGAAAACATTTTTGATGCTTTCAGCAGGTATGGGGCTTATGCCAATGCCTACACAAGCTTTAATATGACCACCTATTATTTTTGGTGTACTGAGAATTTCAGGGAAAATTTAAATACTCTTATCAGGTTTGTGCAGACTCCTTATTTTACAAAGGAAAATGTCGCAAAAGAGCAGGGAATAATAGGTCAGGAAATCAGGATGTATCAGGATGACCCAAACTGGAGCTGCTACTTTAATATGATTCAGGGGCTTTATCATAACCACCCTGTCAGGATTGATATTGCCGGAACAGTGGAAAGTATTTCAAAAATAACTGAGGAGACCCTTTATACCTGTTACAATACTTTTTACAACCCGTCTAATATGTCACTTTGCCTTGTGGGAGATTTTGACCCCGAGGAAATGAAGGATTATGTTGACGGAATTCTGAAAGAAGCAAGTCCGATGGAGAAAATTGTGCGCATTACTCATGACGAACCCCGCTCTGTTGCAAAGGCTCATACTGTCAGAAAAATGAGCGTTTCAACTCCCGTTTATGCAATAGGATTTAAGGAAAATTTACTCCAGACTGAGCTTGAAGAAAGAAGAATTGCTGCAAAAATTGCTATTGAACTTTTGATTGGTAAAAGCTCAAAGCTTTACGGAAAGCTTTATAATGAGGGGCTTATTTCCGGTGCATTTTCAAAGGATTATACAGGGGAAAATGATTATGGTTTTGCGGAAATATCAGACGAGAGTGAAAATGCAGAACTGGCAGCGGAAAAAATTCTTCAGGGGATAAAAGAGTTTAAACTTGAAAAAGACGATTTGGAAAGAATAAAAAGAAAGAAATTCGGTCGCTGCCTGCACGTTTTTGACGATCCGGAAAATTATGCAGGGGCATTGGCAAGAAACATAACCAGCGGAACAAGCCTATATAAGTCGGTTGAGCTTGCACAGAAAATTTCGTTTGAAGAGATAGAAAGAGTATTTGAAACCATGTTAAGAGCAGAAAATATGACATTGTCAGAAATTAAGAGGGTTGACTGATGATAGTTCCGGAGAATGTTCTTGCAATAACTCATGAGTATATAAAAAAAGCCATTTCCCCCGGTGATAAGGTCATAGACGCCACAATGGGCAACGGTCATGACACACTTTTTTTGTCAAAGCTGGTGGGAGATGACGGCGAGGTATACTCCTTTGATATTCAAAAGATGGCGATTGACTCTACATCGGCACTTCTTGAAAAAGAAGGGGTAAAAAACGCCAGACTGATACTGTCGGGACATCAGAACATGGAAGAGTATGTTCAGGAGGAAGTATCGGCGGTAATGTTTAATTTAGGCTATCTTCCGGGCGGTGACCATTCAATCGGAACGGTTGCGAATACAACAATTATGGCAATTGAATCAGCAATGAGGCTGATTAAGAAAAATGGCATAATAACAATCGGAATATACTACGGCGGTGATTCCGGTTTTGAAGAAAAAAACCGTGTAATGGAATATCTTGAAGGTATTGATTTTAAGAAATTCACTCTTTTGACATTTGACTATAAAAACAGACCTAATTGTCCCCCCATTGCGGTTGTAATTGAAAAGCTATAAGGTTTTGGAGGAAAAATATGAGCGAAAAGAATACGGAAACAAAAAAGACTTCGGTAAAGCCGCTGATAACAGCGGGTAGCGTAATAGCTGTAATTTTACTCCTTTTTGTAATTGCCGCAGTTGCATTGTCAGGAGAGGGAATTGCAAAGGGGATTAGTGTTGAAGGAAAGTCTGTGTCAGGAATGAGCGTTAAGTCAGCAACGACTTTTATTGATGAAAAAATTAGTAAAGAAGTACCCGAAGGAAATGTAAAAGTTACATTTGGCGGCAATGACTATGACATTGCGTTTGTCGATGTAATTATGGGTTTTGATGCCGCAAAAACGGCACAGATTGCTTATGATATGGGCAGGGACGGCAATCTGATTTCAAACACATTTAATAAGATTGGGTTTTTGATTAAAGGCGTGGATCTTCCGCTTGAACCGATAGTAAATGAAGAGTATGTGGGGCAGTTTATAAATACTATTTGCGAAACACTTGAAAAAGTAAAAACAGACGATTACTATTTCATGGAAGGAGATAAACTCAAGCTTGTTTTCGGCACATCGGGCGATTATATTGATACCGAAAGTTTCAGAGAACAGCTTGATAATTTAATGAGAAGCGGAAAGAGCGGCGAAATCATTCTTGAGGCCGTGCCTGCCGATCCGAAACCGTTTGATGTAAATGAAATATACGAGAATATTGCCAAAGAGCCGAGTAATACATATTACGAGGAAATTGACGGCAAAAAGTATATTAAATATGCCAGCAACGGATATGATTTTGATAAATCAAAGCTGAAAAAGGCCATTGAAGAAAATAAAGGCGTAAATGAAAGCTTTTATTTTCTGCCGACCGTCATTAAGCCGGAAAAAACCGAGCTTGACGAAACGGGACTTTTCACTGAAGTTTTAGCTAAATACACCTCAAAGATTACAGACCAGAACAAAAACAGACTGACCAATGTTCATCTTGCCGCAAGCAAAATAAACGGGGCTATTATTAACCCCGGAGATGTATTTGCATATCTTAAATATGTTGAGCCTATAAATGTTGAAGGCGGATACAAAACCGCCAAGGTTTATTCCAACGGCAAAATCGAAGAGGATATAGGCGGTGGAGTTTGCCAGGTTTCGTCGGCACTTTACAGCGCTGTTTTAAACGCAAATCTTGAAATTGTCAAGCGTTATGCCCATTCGTTGACGGTTGGATATGTTCCCCTCGGTCAGGATGCAACAGTTTCAAGCGGCGAGGGTGATTTCAGGTTTAGAAATAACACCAACGAGCCTATTAAGGTTGTTGCGGACAGTGATAATGCGGGAGTTTATATAACCATTTTAGGTAAAAAACTTGACCCGTCCATTACGGTTGAGATTGAAAATGTCACCACTCAGACATTCGTTCCGGAGGTTATTGTAACTGAGGACGCAACGTTAAAACCGGGTGAAGAGGTTGTAGATTATGCCGGCAAGACAGGCTATGTTGTCCAGACATATAAGCATATTTATAAAAACGGTGAGCTTGTAGAAACAGTTC
>JBAYOS010000106.1:0-6155 GCA_041678125.1 Monoglobales bacterium | reverse complement strand
TTGAAATACCTTTTTCCATGCAAAAGGACAAAGAGGAAATTGTATCTCAGATAAAAAAACTACTGCAGGAAAAGGATAGCCGCTACTCTGCGGTCATTACGGTTGACAGTAAATAAAGAATTAACCGTTTTAAAAGCGCATTATTTTGGCTCACGGATAATGGCGCTATATACTCTTGTGAGCCGGAAAGGCAAATGAGTATTGTAATGAAAACAGTATTGATTACAGGCGGCTCACGCGGGATAGGCAGCGCCATTGCAAGATTATTTTCGGAAAACGGGTACAATGTTGCAATAAATTATTTCCGAAGTGAAAAAGAAGCCTTGGCACTTGAAAAAGAACTTAAAAATACCGCCGCCTTTC
Organism: Monoglobales bacterium; assembly: GCA_041678125.1. GTDB lineage: Bacteria > Bacillota > Clostridia > RUG12999 > RUG12999 > RGIG7450. The sequence goes on along the minus strand of JBAYOS010000106.1, from coordinate 5,792 downwards.
GCGCGGATGTGTCCTCCCGTCCTGAGGTTGACATAATGATAGACGAAATCAAAAAAAAGTTTGGCAGTGTTGATATTTTGATTAACAACGCAGGGATTGCACAGTCAAAGCTTTTTTCCGACATAACCGAATATGATTTTGACAAAATGGTTTCCGTGCACCTTAAAGGCACGTTCAATTGCACTCAGGCAGTCCTGCCCGATATGATTGAAAAAAAACAGGGAAAAATAATAAACATTTCTTCAATCTGGGGTATTACGGGTGCTTCCTGCGAGGTTCATTATTCCATGGTAAAAGCTGCGCTTATCGGGTTTACAAAAGCTCTTGCAAAAGAGGTCGCACTTTCGGGAATAACGGTAAACGCTGTTGCCCCCGGTGTGACGGACACGGATATGATAAGTGATTTTACCCGGGAGGAAATCAAGGAAATCACAAATGAAATTCCGCTCGGCAGAATTGCATCCCCCCGGGATATAGCACTGTCTGCACTCTTTCTCGCAGGCGAGAGCGGCGATTATATCACCGGTCAGGTGCTGAGCCCAAACGGCGGAATTATTATATAAAAAGGAGAGATAATGATGAAAGTATTAGTTACAGGCGGTACAGGATTTATCGGCAGTCACACTTGTGTTGAGCTTTTAAACGCGGGATATGAAATTGTTGTTATGGATAATTTTTCAAATTCCAAACCCGCTGCACTCGAAAGAATTAAAAAAATAACGGGCAAAGATTTTAAATTCTACGAAACAGACCTCCTTGACCGGGAGGGTATGGATAAAATTTTTGACGAAAATGATGTTGACGCGGTTATTCACTTTGCCGGGCTGAAAGCAGTCGGCGAATCAGTTGCCATGCCGCTTGAGTATTACCACAATAACATTACGGGCACACTTATTTTGTGTCAGACAATGAAAAAACACGGCGTGAAAAAGATTGTATTTTCTTCCTCTGCGACCGTTTACGGAAACCCCGCATCAGTGCCGATAACCGAGGATTTCCCGCTGTCTGCAACCAATCCTTACGGCAGTACAAAGCTGATGATTGAGGGAATGCTGCGCGACCTTTTTGTTTCGGACAACGATTGGAGCATTGCTCTGCTCAGATACTTTAACCCCATTGGAGCGCACGAAAGCGGACTTATAGGCGAGGACCCCAACGGTATTCCCAACAACCTTATGCCCTTTATCGCAAGAGTTGCCGCAGGCAAGCTTCCCGAACTTTCGGTGTTCGGCGGAGATTACCCCACGCCCGACGGCACGGGGGTAAGAGATTATATTCATGTTGTAGATTTAAGTCTCGGTCACTTAAAGGCTCTGGAATGGGTGTCACGCGGGAAGGGGGTTGACGCGTTCAACCTCGGAACAGGCCACGGATACAGTGTTTTAGATATGGTCAAAGCGTTTGAAAAAGCAAGCGGAAAGCCTGTAAAATATAAAATTACAAGCCGCCGTCCCGGCGATATTCCCATGTGCTATGCGGACCCAATAAAAGCAAAAACCGTATTAGGCTGGGAAGCGAAAAAAGGGATTGATGAAATGTGTATTGATTCATGGAGATTTGTTGAAAACAATCCCGACGGAATAAAATGACAAGCAAGAGGTACCGTTTGCTGGACTCGATAAGAGGTTTTTCCCTTCTGAGCATGATCTTATATCATGCTCTTTGGGATTTGGTCTATTTTTTCGGCTTTAACCTTGAATGGTACAAATCCACTGCCGCACATATCTGGCAGCAAAGTATTTGCTGGACATTCATACTTCTTTCGGGCTTCTGTCAACCGCTTGGCAGAAAAAGCATAAGGCGCGGTCTTTTGGTGCTTTTTTGCTCAGTTATTGTAACTGTCTTTTCGCTGATTGCCATGCCTCAAACCCCTATTATATTCGGAATTTTAACTCTTATCGGCAGCTGTATGGTGCTTTCCTTTGTTGCGGACAGGCCGCTGAAAAAAACAAACCCTTATCTTGGGTTTATACTGTTTTCAGGGATTTTTATTTTTATGAAAATATCAGGAAACGGTATCTTCCCCGACACATGGAACAAAAATCTGTTTACTGCCTATTTCGGCTTTTCTCCACCATGCTTTCACTCTGCGGATTATTACCCGCTTTTCCCATGGATATTTTTATATTTTTCGGGATATTTCCTCTGTTTAATCTTTAAAAAGAGAGAAATGATGGGGTTTTTATGCTCCCCGCGAATAAGATTCTTAGAATATTTAGGCAGACATTCACTTTTGATTTACATGGCGCACCAGCCGATAATTTATGTGGTGCTCTACTTACTATTTAAGTAAAAAAAGGTATCGGTCTCTCCGATACCTTTTTATATTTTTATAATTCATATAATTCCACACTGTCAGATTCGTCAATATCGTCTATATTCACACATATAATCTCATTTCTTGAAGTGGGGACATTTTTCCCCACATAATCGGCTCTTATGGGCAGCTCTCTATGCCCCCTGTCCACAACAACCGCAAGCTGAATTGTCGCAGGTCTTCCAATCGACATAATTGCGTCCATTGCGGCGCGGACCGTTCTCCCCGTAAATAAAACATCGTCCACAAGAACAATGTTTTTCCCTGTGACATTTACTCCTATATCCGTTGAATTTATAATAGGGTCCTCCGCAATATTCGAAAGGTCATCGCGGTAAAGGGTAATGTCAAGCTCTCCCATTTCAACACGGTTCTCCTCAATAGCAAAAATATTTTCCGCTATTCGCTTTGCAAGCGGGATTCCTCTTGTTTTTATGCCTATAAGGCACAAATTTTCAACCGATTTATTTTTTTCGATTATCTGGTGTGATATTCGGATAAGAATACGCCTGAGCGCGTCCTCATCCATTAAAGTTGCCTTAAATTTCATTAAATTAATCCCTCACCCTGCATCCATTTTACCGCGCGCTCCATTGACTGCTCAGCGGTATATTTGGGGATGTATCCCAAAAGCTCTTTCGCCTTGGTGTTATCGGGGCACATGTGCGCATAAAAATGCCACCAATGACCTATTGACGGTGATATTTCGTTTTTATACTTTTCCCACGAAACATACTCTATGGGAATTTTACTACCGTAAATTTTGGCGTAAGCCTTAATAAATTCTGTACTGGTAATTGCTTTTTCGGGGCCGACATTAAACATTTCGTTGCCTGACTTATCAGGCTTTTCCGCTGCTAATGCAAAAATCATTGCAAGGTCATAGGCATCGCAAGGCGAAATTAGAGGCTCGGGCCCGTCGGGCAAATACACCTTTTCGCCTCTTTTATGGGCTTTATGTACATTTATATCTCTGCCGCCAAGTCCGTCTATCGGGATTTTTCCCGGGCCGCAGATGTTGGGAACCATAAAGGCAGTAAAAAGACATTTTTCATCTGCAAGCATCTGCCCAATTTCCTCATATCTTCTTGCATAGCCGGCAAACGGGCAGGGCGACTGAGTAATCGCAGGGGTGGGCACAGTTTTTGGAGCGCCCAGCATCCAAAGTGAACCGCACGCAATAATATGCTTTACATATCCTGATAGTGCGTCATATACCGCCTTCGCATGACCCGGAAATTCTATTACGGTATCAAATCCTTTATCTTTAAGTGTCGCGAGCGAGCTGACATCCGCGGAGTCACAAACAACTGCTTTCATTCCTTCAGGGGCATTTCCGCTTCTTGTCGCAATCGTTACCTCGTGACCCCTTTCTTTTAGTATTTCACACAAAAATTTTCCGACATGGCCCGTTCCGCCTATAACAAGAATGTTCATAATAATACTAACTATCCTCTCACTCAGAAAATATTAAACTTTTTTCTATCGTAGCAGGGTGATCGCACCCTTTATGTTTTTTATGGTAACACTGTTTCCGGGGTCGGCTTCCTCACCGTCAAGCGCCCATGGGAATTCCTCTTCAGACCGGAAAGTAATCTCCGAGCTTTTAAAAAATTCAAACATGCTGTCGCTGAGGTCGGAATTGGCAATTCCGACAAGCACCCTCCCAAACTCCGCCACATCTCTCGGGTTTTTTACGAGCACAACTTCAAAAAGTCCGTCGCTTAAGTCTACAAGCCGTTTTTCAAGCTTAACGATTCCGCCGACCGAGGTGGAGTTTGTAACCCCGCCGAAGATATAATCGCCGCTGTAGGTTTTTCCGTTTGACGTGACTGTTACATTATACGGTCTTACGGCTCCGAGGTCCTTTATACCTTCAAGAATATAGGCAAGATGCCCGAAAATATTTTTTGTTGACTGGAGGGTATTATAACTTGCCGCCGTAAAAATTCCGAAGGAGGCAATATAATTAAAAAACCTGTCCTCACCGAATTTTCCTGCGTCTATCTTGGTGGGCACTCCGTTTACAATGTCCAGCGTCGCCTGTCTGGGTATTATTGAAAGTCCGAGGGTTTTTGCAAAATCATTGGTGGTGCCCGCCGGTATATACCCTATCGGAATTTCACTTCCCGAGGAAATCACACCGCTGGCAACCTCATTGAGGGTACCGTCGCCACCGCAGCACACCACTAAGTCATACTTCCCAAGCGCCGCTTTTTTTGCCAAAGTCGTGCCGTCACCCTTGCCTGAGGTTATCTGAACGGTAGGGTCATAACCGGCAAGAAACAAGGTTTCAGTAATGTCAAAAAGTGCTGTTTTTGACTTCAACTTCCCCGCTCTGGGGTTAATTATAACCATAGCTTTCATAGTCCTTCACCCCTTTTTAAATATACCATATTATTCCCAAACTGTCAAATAATAAAATACTCTCTTGATAAAATTTCTGTTATATGTTAAAATACCATAAAAAGGGGTAATTTTTATGTCAGTTTCAGAAAAACTTTTGTCCATGCAGGATAAGGAATACAAAGAATTTCATTCGCGTCTTATGCCCACCGTTAATCCCGATCTGATTATCGGCATAAGGGTGCCTCAGCTGCGAAAATTTGCAAAAGAATTTTCCAAAACCGACGAGGCAACAGCTTTTTTAAAAGAACTTCCTCACAGGTTCTATGAAGAAAATAACCTTCACGCTTTTTTGATTGAGCAGGAAAAGGATTTTGACACCGCCCTTAGTCTTACGGAAGAATTTCTGCCCTTTATTGATAACTGGGCAACCTGCGACCTGCTCCGCCCGAAGGTTTTTAAGAAAAACCCGGACAAGCTCCTTCCCTTCATATACAAATGGCTCAGTTCGAACAAGACATATACTGTCCGGTATGCTATCGGGTTGCTGCTTTCCTTTTATCTTGATGAAAAATTTGATCCTGAGCATCTGAAACGGGTTGCCGATATTCGCTCGGATGAATATTATGTATATATGATGGTCGCATGGTATTTCCAGACCGCACTTGTAAAACAGTATGACAGTACTATCCCATACATAACAGGTCGGCGGCTGTCTGTCCATGCGCACAATAAAGCTATCAGAAAGTCTGTTGAAAGTCTGAAAATTCCAACAGACACAAAAAAATATCTTAAAACATTAACAGTAAAGGAGAAATAACCATGAATTTTGTTACCTGGCGCGGAATTCTGATTCCGTTTTTAGGCACAGTTTTAGGTTCTGCCTGCGTATTTTTCATGAAGGAAAAAATCAGCCGTCCTATTGAACGCGGACTTACGGGTTTTGCAGGTGGCGTTATGGTTGCCGCTTCAATCTGGAGCCTTATAATCCCTGCTATGGAGCTGTCGGAGGATATGGGAACGCTCTCGTTTATTCCCGCCGCAGTCGGTTTTTGGGTAGGGGTACTTTTTCTGCTCCTTCTTGATAAGATTATTCCCCATTTACACGCAGTCAGCGGTCATATAGAAG
>JBAYOS010000105.1:0-6184 GCA_041678125.1 Monoglobales bacterium | reverse complement strand
TGAGCCTTTTGCAGATGCGTATAGCCGGGCATAACCGTATCGAGATTTTCTTTTGCTATGTTCTTAATATCCTCGATAAGTGTAATTAGCATATCGGAAATAACCGAAATTTCATCTCTGAGATAAAAGCGAATATCAAGTGCAACCTGGTCATTACGGCTTCTTGCCGTATGAAGTCTTTTACCCGCATCGCCGATTCTTTCGGTTAATACCGTTTCAATAAACATATGAATATCTTCGGCAGTCGGGTCAAATTCGAGTTTCCCCTCTTCAATATCCGCTAAAATATCCTTTAATGCGTCGGCAATTTTCGCAGAAGCTTCCCGGGGGATTATCCCCCGCTCGCCAAGCATTTTCGAATGGGCAATACTGCCTTTTATGTCCTGCCTGAACATTCGGCTGTCAAATCTGATTGACGAGTTGAAGTCATCTACATTTTTATCTGTGCTTTTTTGAAATCGTCCGCTCCAAAGCTTCATTTGAACTGTCCAAACCTTTCTTTTAGTCTTCAATCAAGGTCATTTTTTTGATAACAACCGGTTCTACCGGTTTGTCCATTGCATTTGTCCTGACCGATGCAATTTCGTCCACTACCTCAATTCCGCTTGTAACCTTGCCGAACGCTGCATACTGTCCGTCAAGATGCGGCGAATCCTTATGCATAATGAAGAACTGGCTGCTTGCCGAGTTTGGCATCATTGAACGGGCCATTGAGATTACGCCTCTTTCGTGCATCAGGGTATTTTCGGGATAACCGTTTGATTTAAACTCACCCTTGATATTTTTGCCCGAGCCGCCCATTCCTGTGCCCTCAGGGTCGCCGCCCTGTATCATAAATCCTTCAATTACTCTGTGGAATGTAAGTCCGTCATAAAAACCTTCTTTAACGAGGTTTTCAAAATTTTCAACAGTTTCCGGGGCATACTGCGGCATAAGCTCAATAGTCATTTCTCCGCCTTTTTCCATTTCAATAATTACTTTTGACATTCAATTACTCCTCTATAATTTTAATACTTTTAATTACAACATCATTTATCGGTTTATCATTTTCATCGGTTTCTACCGCCGCGATTCTGTCAACAACATCCATTCCGCTTATAACCTTGCCGAATGCGGCGTACTGCCCGTCAAGATTAAAATTGTCCTGATGCATAATGAAAAACTGACTGCTTGCGGAATCGGGATGCTGTGAACGCGCCATTGACACAACACCTCTTGAGTGTTTCAGTATATTCTTATTATATCCGTTTAATGAAAACTCACCCGAAATATATTTACCTGAACCGCCAAGTCCGGTCCCTTCGGGGTCACCGCCCTGTATCATAAATCCTTCAATTACTCTGTGGAATGTAAGTCCGTCATAAAATCCGCTTTTTACAAGTGATAAAAAGTTTTCAACTGTCTTTGGAGCATATTCGGGAATAAGCTCTATCTTAATCTCTCCGCCGTCAGCCATTGTTATAAGCACATGGCTGCGCTCAGGAACCTGTTCCTGTTTTGCTGTGGTATCAGTATTTACCTCATCGTTTTTTTCTTTATTGCACGCCGCGAAGGATACTGCCATCATCGCAGCTAAAAGTATTGCAAGAATTTTTTTCATTCTATCCACCTCATCTGCCGCTTAAATTATTTTTAATCAAATCTGTTTTTATATTCCAAAGTTTTTCCGATAAATCAACATAATATTTATGCGGATTCTCAAAACGCTTAACTTCCTCCCAAATTGTTGCAAGCTGACTTTGACAATATTCCCGAACTTCCTTTACGTCGGGCAGGTCATAAATACACTCGCCTTTGTCAAAAATTTTCTTAAGCAAGGGTTTGGCTGTAAAGTTGGTTACTGTTTTGCGTTTCCATGTATGGTCGGGGTCAAAAATCTCAAAGGGCTGCGTATCATCGATAACCTCGTCATGTAACGTCACAACATCGGCAAACGCCTCACCGCTGTCCTTGGAATAAAGCCTGTAAATCTGCTTAAAGCAAGGAGTTGTTACCTTTGAAACATTTTCACTTATTTTGATTTTGGGCGTTACAACGCCGTTTATCTCAGTTTCGCAAAGCTTATATACACCGCCGAGAACAGGCTCCGATTTGGACGTTATAAGTCTTTCACCCACACCAAAGGAATCCACCTGCGCTCCCTGCATGACTAAATCACGAATTATATACTCGTCAAGTGAGTTTGACGCGACAATTTTACAATCGGGATATCCGGCGGCATCAAGCATTTTTCTGACCTTTTTTGTCAGGTATGTAATGTCGCCGCTGTCTATTCTTATTCCGATAGGACGTTTGCCCAGCGGTGCAAGCACCTCGTCAAACACCTTTATTGCATTGGGAACACCGCTTTTCAACACATTAAATGTATCAACAAGCAGTACACATTTATCGGGATAACGCTCGGCATAAGCCTTGAACGCCTCATATTCACTGTCAAAAAGGCTTACCCAGCTGTGCGCCATTGTTCCCGAAACGGGGATACCGTACTCTCTGTCTGTTATGGTGCAGGATGTGGAATGACAGCCTGCAATATATGCCGCTCTTGAACCTAAAACAGCCGCACTGTAGCCCTGGGCACGTCTTGCGCCGAATTCCATAACCGTTCTGCCTGCTGCCGCACGGACAATTCTGTTAGCCTTTGTGGCAATCAGACTTTGGTGATTCAGGCACAAAAGGAGCATGGTTTCAAGCACCTGCGCCTGACCTATCGGACCGCGCACAATCACAAGCGGTTCGCCGGGGAACACGGGTGTACCCTCGGGAACTGCCCATACATCGCAGGAAAATTTAAAATTCCTGATATAATCAATAAATTTATCGCTGAACATTCCGAGATTTTTAAAATACTCGATATCATCCTCGCCGAAAGTAAGATTTTTCAGATAATTCACTATACTTTCAAGACCTGCAGCAATTACAAAACCGCCCCCGTCGGGGACCTCTCTGAAAAATGCGTCAAAGCAAGCTGTGATTTCATGCCTGTCTGAACTGATAAACCCGTCAAGCATGGTAAATTCATAAAAATCCGACAGCATTGCAAGATTATCTTCACGTAACATAAAAAACTCCTTACACCTCTCCGAGCGAATCTAGCAGCCAGAATTCTGCAATGTCCATCGCCTTGTATAATCCGTTTCTCTCAGCTTTTTTTACAAGATTGTCTTTCTTTTTTCTATTATCCTTAAGTTCGATTAAAATATTACCCGCAATTTCTTTTCCAAACTCGGTTTTTTTGTCCAAAATTGTCATTTCAATCATGAAGTTATCGTTAAAATCGCCGTAATATATCTTATCATCGCGCCTTATTAATGGTTTTCCTTTATAAGTAAGTATTTTTTCTCCCATTTTTCGCACCTCTATTTCACTTAATATACTTATTTTATTATATCATATACTCTTTGTATAGTAAAGAGATTTTTTATTTTTTGGGCAAATTTGTGGTTTTTTTTGGATTAAAACAACAAAAGTTTTATAGAATTTTCGATTTTTTTGTAAAAATAATAAAAAAACCTCTTGCAAAATTTCGAAAAAAATATTATGATATAAAGTGAATGATTATTTTCCGGACCAAGTACATTTACGAGGAGGACTTTTCTTGAACAGAATTTATCAAAATGTTATATTGCAATTGAAGGATTTATATAATCGCCGAATGGGTGTTATTGATTCCAGCGGCAGTCTTACTGCCTGCACCTACGGACTGCTTGATACGCAGACAATCGACTATATCCTGAAAAAATATTCCGACCCTAATGCGTTTTATTCCTACAACGGTTTCACATATAAACCGGTAGGTAATCGCAACAAGCTCGAATTTATAACCTTTTGCGAAGGTTCTGACGAGGTTGCCAGAACCTGTTGCAGCGTGCTTGCGATTACCCTTTCCAACATAAAAATCCTTCATGACGAAAAATATGACAAAAACAATCTTGTTAAAAACATTCTTATGGACAACATTTTGCCCGGTGATATTCTTGTCAAGGCAAAAGACCTTCACCTTGCAGTAGATGTATCCCGTGTTGTTTTTATCATTCAGACAACCGGAGTGTCAAACTTCTCAATTTATGACATTCTTCAAAACCTTTTCCCCGAAAAAGGCAAAAACTTTATTATAAATGTGGACGAGCATTATCTTGCGCTTGTGCGCGAGGTTAAGGAGGACACAGACCCCAAAGACCTCGATAAAATTGCACGGTCTATTGTCGATACTCTCTATACCGAGGCTCTTACCAAGGTTTATGTGGGTATTGGTTCAATCTGCGGAAATATCCGCGACCTTGCCCTCAGCTACAAAGAGGCACAGGTTGCACTTGAGGTTGGTAAGGTTTTTGATATTGAAAAACAGATTATCAACTACGAAAGCCTCGGCATAGGCCGCCTCATATACCAGCTTCCCACAACACTTTGCGAGCTTTTCCTCAGCGAAGTGTTCAAAAAGGAATCTCTTGACGTTTTAGACCAGGAAACTATTCTGACAATTCAGAAATTCTTTAAGCATAACCTTAACGTGTCCGAAACTGCGCGTGAGCTTTTTGTTCACAGAAACACCCTTGTTTACAGATTGGACAAGATTGAAAAGGTTACGGGTCTTGACCTTCGTGAATTTGACCAGGCAGTCACCTTCAAGGTTGCTATGATGGTTAAAAAGTATCTCTCGTCAAATGTAGTAAAATTCTAAAAAAGGACGTCTTTTTAATGATTATATTCCAAAACGTTACAAAAATATACGAAGACCGTGTCATTGCTCTTAATGATGCAACCTTTCAGATACACAAAGGGGAATTTGTATTCATCACGGGTCCGAGCGGCGCAGGTAAATCTACCCTTACCAAGCTGATTACCCGCGAAGAATCTCTTGACAGCGGCAAAATCTTCGTCGCAAACTGCGATATTACTACCCTGCCGCCCAAAAAAATTCCCTATCTTCGCAGAAGCATGGGCATAGTTTTTCAGGATTTCCGTCTGCTTCCCAAAAAAACCGTTTATGAAAACGTGGCTTTTGCTATGGAGGTTGTGGGTGCAAGCAGCAGAGCAATCCGCAGAAGAGTCCCCGACGTTCTGAGCATGGTAGGTCTTACAACCAAAGCAAAATCATATCCCGATCAGCTCTCCGGCGGCGAACAGCAGAGAGTGGGCATTGCGCGTGCTCTTGCGAACAAACCGCACATTCTTATTGCCGATGAGCCGACAGGAAATCTTGATAACGATACCGCATGGGAAATTATGTCTATTTTAGACCATATTAACAAACAAGGCACGACTGTTTTAATGGTTACCCATGCTCAAAACATTGTCAGCGAAATGCAAAAACGCGTAATTTGTATAGATAATGGTATTGTAACCTGTCCCCAGGAGGATTTGTGTTATGTTTAATACCTTTAAATATTATCTGAAACAGGCTTTTTCGGGAATTTTCCGCAACAAGCTCATGGTGCTTATCAGCCTGTCAACCATTATTTTTTCCATGTTGCTTTTAGGACTTGCGATTTCCTTCGGCACAAATCTGAACTATGTTTCGGAGCAGCTTGAAGCAAGTTTTGAGGTTCATGCTTTTGTTGATTTATCCTACTCGGAAGAGGCTGCCCGCGCACTCCAGCCGGAAATTGCGGCACTTGAAAATGTTAAGGAGGCGGTTTTCGCAACCAAGGAGGAAGCTCTGGAAAGTCTGGAAAGTACATACGATGACGCTGCTTTTTTTTCGGGGCTTGACCAGGATAACCCGCTTCATTATTACTATAAAATTTCCCTTGCAGACGTGGATAAAGCCTCGTCTGTCGCGCAGGCGCTTACTAAAATACCCGGCATTGTTATGGTATCAAACAGAACAGATGTCCTAAACGGCATCATTTCCTTCACAGGAATTGCAAGAAACGTCAGTATTCTTGCAATGTTACTATTTGCCTTTGTAGCGATTTTTATTATCTCAAACACAATAAAACTTACTCTGATGAACAGAAAAACGGAAATTGAAATTATGAAATCTGTTGGAGCTACCGGCAGATTTATTCGCAGTCCCTTTATCATTGAAGGTACAATTGTGGGTATAATCGGCGGTCTTATCGCATATATTCCCGCATTTTTTGCATACAAGGCCTTTTTCAACTGGTGGACAGGCTTTTTCGGACTGTTCAATCTTGTTGGAATCGGTGTTATTTCAACCATTTTGCTCAGTGTATTTATCTTT
>JBAYOS010000104.1:0-6272 GCA_041678125.1 Monoglobales bacterium | reverse complement strand
TTTCTGGCTTAATTTGCTTTTTCTTTGTTTTCCGTCTTTACTACTGTAAAAAGTTTCTCAAAGTTCTTTTAAAGAACCTACACTTCTTTAGTTTCGTTACTGTTTAATTTTCAAAGACCATTTTGTCGCCTCCTCAAATATGCGACTTTAATAGAATACCATAACGAAATATAAATGTCAAGACTTTTTGTATGAAAAAATGCCAATATTCAATTTATTGTGCAATTTCACCTACTAATCCCTTTTTATCGACATTTTTTATAACAACTTTCACTATCTCCCCTTTTATATTATTACCACTTTTTACATTAATAACCATATAATTTTCCGCATGGCCTTCATAAAAGTTATCTTTTATTTTTCTTTCAACGAGCACATTCGCCGTGCTGCCCACCATTTTTTCACAGAAATCCCTCGCAAGCTTATCGGCTGTCTGCTGCATTTTTGCAGCACGAAGCTTTTTGGTCGCCTCGTCAATCTGGTCAGGCATGTTTGCGGCGACCGTTCCCTTTCTCGGCGAATAGGGGAAAACATGCGTTTTTGCAAAACCCATCTTTTTAACAAACTCGAGGCTTTCCTCAAATTCCGATTCCGTTTCGCCGGGGAACCCCACCATTACATCGGTAGTGAGCGCCGCTCCGGGGAAAGCTTTTTTTAGTTTTTCCGCTGCAAGCGCATATTCCTCCGAGGTATATCTTCGGTTCATCCGTTTTAAAACCCCGTCACTTCCACTCTGAAGTGATATATGAAAGTGAGGGCAAATCTTTGGAAGCGCCGCCGCATTTTCCGCAACCCTTTCCATTTCACTTGTAAGCTCGAGCGAACCAAGCCTTATTCTTTCAAGCCCCTCCACCTCGTGCAGTTTTATCAGAAGGTCTGTAAGTTCAGCTCCGCCCCTGTCTATACCGTAAGAGGTCAAATGTATTCCCGTCAGGACGATTTCCTTATATCCTGCCTGCGCAAGATTTTTTGCTTCATATATAATATCATCCTCGTCGCGACTTCTGACAGGTCCTCTGGCATAGGGTATTATACAATATGAACAGAAGTTGTTGCACCCCTCCTGAGCTTTAATAAGCGCTCGGGTTTTATCTCCGTTTGAAGCGGCAGACATGGGCTGGAATTTTTCCACCTTCATTATATCCGATACTTCGGAATATTTGTCCTTACCCACCTGTTCAACAATTTCCACAATTCTGTTTTTCTCGTTGTTGCCAACCACTATATCAACAAGCTTATTATTTTTCACCTCATCGGGCGAGGTCTGCGAATAGCAGCCCGAAACAACAATAACAGCGTGGGGGTTTGTTTTTGCGGCTTTATTTATTATCCTTCTTGATTTTCGGTCAGCAATAGCCGTGACGCTGCAGGTGTTGATTACATAAACGTCCGCAGCGTCTTCGAAATTTACCGCTTTATATCCACTTTTTTCAAATTTTTCACGCATAACCTCGGTCTCGTACTGATTAACCTTGCAGCCAAGCGTATAAAAAGCTACTTTTTTCAAAAAAACTCCCCCGAATAAAATAAATTTGCTATTGACTATTTGAGTGTTTTATAATATAATAAATGTTGTAAAATAATATCCATAATTTAGGAGGTATTTAAACTATGAAAACATGTGAAATTATGTTATCTTCCATCGAAGATGTTAAAAAATTCGTGAATCTCGTAAATACTTACGAGTTTGATGTCGACCTGGTATCAGGCAGATATGTTGTTGATGCAAAATCCATTATGGGTATTTTCAGTCTCGACCTCAGCAACAAAATCAAAGTTGAGATTCAGAGCGATGATTGTGACAAATTCCTTAGCGAACTTCAGGAATTCGTTAAATAATTCTGCTGTAATTTTTTGTCGGGCGATTAAATCGCCCGACTTTTTTATTGTCTGATTTGTTCAACAAGCTGCTTTGTTGCCGCTTTGTCGCATATATAATAGGAAGCTCCATACTGGTATTTGGCACCGCCGGGCAGTTTATAGGTGTTGAACCCGTCCGAGCCCGCACGTACCGCCAGTCCCGCAAGCTCAATTATCTCGTTTGTGTTAAGACTTGTATCAATATGCTGGTTCAGAGAAGAAATAATCGCCGGAGCGCGCACCAGAATAAGCGGATTTGCCTTCTGCTTTATTATTTCCTTTATAAATGACTGCTGAACAGCAATTCTCCCCTCATCACCCGTTGGATAGCGCCTGTACCTCACAAGCCCCTCCGCCTGCTCACCGTTTAAGTGCTGGGGTCCGGCTTTTAAATCTATGTACAGGTCCTGATAGGGATCTTCATAAAACATATCCTGCGGAACATCAAATTCTACTCCACCGAGAGCGTCTATGGTTTCCCTGAAAGTATCAAACGAAAACTTCACATATCCGTCTATTCTTACATCAAGAAGCTTTTCCACCGTTTCAATGGTCTGCTCCTCCTGTCCGATGGCATAGGCGCTGTTTATTTTGTAAATCTTTTTGCCGATTTTTACCTGCGTATCCCTTGGGATTGAAATGACGTCAACAGTTTTGTTTTCACCGTTTATAAAACCTACCATCAAAACGTCCGTCCTGAGCCCTGCATTATCCGTTCCCATCACGAGAATTACTTTTTCTGTGCTGCCGAAAATACCGCCCAGCGACCCGCTTATTATAAATGTTCCGACTGTATATACCCCCGCTATCAGGCAAACTATTAAGATTGCCGACAGGATGTTTCTTTTGAATTTAGTCATAGTGTTTTATCCTTTTTTATTAGTATAGCAAAACTTATTATACACCATTTTCCGACCAAGTTCAATACAAAAATATAAAAATTAAAAAAGGTCTTGATTTTTATTATTAGTTGTGATATAATGAGTTAGTCGAATATTAAGGGCCTTTAGCTCAGTTGGTTAGAGCATCCGGCTCATAACCGGACGGTCCGGGGTTCGAGTCCCTGAAGGCCCACCACTAAAGGCATCAAGCGGATGTCTTTTTGTTTTTCACTTTGTTGCAAGGAGTTGATTTTTATGACAAAAAAAATTATAGCAATATTTCTAGTCATTCTCATTAATCTTTCTGCTTTTTCATTTGCAGCTGAAAATTTTACACTGGGAAATTTTTTCTACACAATTGAAACAGAATCTGACAGCATAGATGGAAGCAATCATATTATACTCAAAGCAGTGGGCGTGGTTGATAATACCATAGGCGCTTCTCCTCCGGATGCTATATCCGCAAAGGATATATATGATGCGCTCAACTTCCCCTCTGATGATACTTCCCCCTCAAAAGCTTACTTCTTGCTCTTGAGGAAATAAAGATTGCGGTAATATATGACAGCTCCTTTGGCGAAGATGCCGGTCAGCCGACCGGCGAAGATCCTTCTCCATCCGATGGCATAAAAGTAGTTACCTACGATGCTTCGCTTAATGTTACTACAACAGTTAATTTTCCTGACCAGAAGCCCGTAATTATAAACGGCAGAACGCTCGTTCCCGTAAGAGGATTGTTTGAAACTCTCGGCTATAATGTAAGCTGGGTTGAAGAAAGTCAGACTGCGGTGCTTAAAGGCAAAGCTGATACTATTATGGTTCCGATAAACAGCAACACAATTTACAAGGACGGCGAGGAAATTCCCATTGATGTTCCTGGTCAGCTTATAAACTCCAGGACTATGATTCCTCTCCGCGCAATCTCCGAGGCATTCGGCCTTGAGGTGGACTGGAACGAAGAAACTAGAACTGTTACTGTTGAAATAGCCCAATACTGATAACCGTCTCCCGAAAGGAGGTTACCCAATGAAAAAAATTCTTACTCTTATTCTGGCAATGCTTTTTGTGCTGTCTTCTTCATGTTTTGCTATTGAGAAAGATTTTGCATACGAAAATTTTATTACAAAATCAGCACTATCGTTGATGAACTTGACGGCAGCAGTGCGCTGATACTGACGGCGATTGCTCCTGTGAGCATGATCGGTCCAAGCTTGCCTGTCTCATCTATTGCTGCCGATGTTATACTTGACGCACTCGGATATAGCTCAGAGACATCATACAGTGACGCTGATGACCAATCCTTGTTTTCGACATTATTAGCTTTGGAAAGCATTCCTCTCCCCGTTAGTAACAGCTCATCATTTGAGCAACATAATGAAACACCGTCTTATAACGAGTCTCCCGGCGGTCTTTTGGAGCCTCCTGTGGATTTTTCGAACAATTCCCCTGCATCTCCGTCAGTGGGTACTCCTTCTCCAGCCGCAGGTGCCATTAAGGTATTTGTTTATGACAGTTCGTCTGATATAACAAAACGCATAACCTTCCCGGACCAGCAGCCTGTTATAGTAAATGACAGAACACTTATTCCCGTAAGAGGGCTTTTTGAGGATATGGGTTACGTTGTTTCGTGGGACGATGCGACGCAAACCGCAACTTTGGCAAGTCCCGGAATAACCATTAGAGTGCCTGTCGGTCAAAACTTTATTTACAGAGGCGACAGGGCAATCCCGGTTGATGTTCCTGCTCAGCTTATAAACTCCAGGACCATGATTCCTCTCCGCGCAATCTCCGAGGCTATGGGATTTGATGTGGGCTGGGACGAGGATACAAAGACGGTTACAATTACAATAAGTCAATTTTAATTCCACCCTTTCGGGTGGAATTCTTTTTTTCTATATCGCTAAGATTATCACGTCATCTGCATTTTTTAATATATACTTATTACAAGGTTATCTTATCAAGGAGCTCCCTATGGACATCATGGATTTCCTTTGTTCCGTCGAGTATAAAATCCCATTTTTTCTTTTCCGCCAAGGAGAAATATGTATTTATCTTTTCGATTTTTCTTTCACGGCTGTCAATTAATGCCGGAGCCTCCACGCTGACGTCTGTTTTCTGAATATCGCGGCTTAGCGACACTTCAAGCGGTACTACCAGAAGAAAGGATACGTCGGGTTTTGGGGCGATTTTCACCAAAAGCTTCCAAATAAACCAGTTTTCAAACTCAATACCGTAGAAATCTGCTTTAATTTCAACAAATGTGTCCCACAAATAGCGGTCTAAAACAAGCACCTTATATTTAAGCTTCAAAAGTCGGAAATATATACCCCAATAGAAGCACAAATCCACTAAACTTGCAAAGAGCAACAATGTCTTTTTTCTGTTGTTTTCAAACACTTCCTGACGATGAGCAAGCTTTTCCTGATAATTCATTTTCTTATCCTTGCGAAAAAGCTCTTTTAAAAAAACAACGCCGGGTGTTGCCCGTGCCTTGCTCCATTTTACACAATGGCGGATTTTTTTTACTTCAAGTTCCTTTTTAAGCAGTTCAATCTGTGTGGATTTTCCTGCGCTGTCAATCCCGCTGACGCTTATAATCATACAATTATCTCCTTTGTTACCTCAAGAATTCTCTCACATATCTTTCAAATTGCGAATCCTCTTGATGAACAACCTTTAAAAATTCATCGCAGTTCTCATAAAATTGTTTCCAATTTATGGTGTTATAATATTCATAAAGTTTGCTTTTCACATCTTCATCTTCGGGGTTCAAAGCAAATCCGAAATTATATTTCACGGATACTCGTTCCATATATGTTTCATGGCATACCAAAATCGGCTTGCCCAGCTGCGCTGCATAGTATAACTTGTTTGACAGCGCGTAATCCAGCGTTGGCGTCCCGCTTCCATACAGGTTTAAGACAATGTCCGTTTCTCTGTATAAATCAATTGTCTTATCCGACGGAAACCAGTCAATAATAGTTACATTGTTAATATTGTTTTCTGCACAATATGCCGAATGAATTTCATAGCCGCTCCCAAACAGATTGATATGAAAACGACTGTCGTTTGCAAAAAAATCTATAACCTCTCTGTCACGCTGCGGGAAACGCATACTCCCGATATATGAGAGGTAAATGCAATCCTTCTTTTCTTTTTGACTGCGAAAGGATTGAATGACCTCTGCGGGCAGCCAGTTTATATTATGCGCAATAACATAATCATGTTGCGGCAGAAATTGCTCAAACCCTTTTGAGGAAATCACAGACAATGCGCTGTGCTCTATCGCCTTTTTTTCCAACGCATAGTAGAGCCAGTTATTTTCCATGTAATAATCTCTTATATCGACAATAAACTTTCCATCATATTTCCTTCTGAGGATATTGCTCAGGCAAACCGCGGGAACCGATGTTAACAGAATAATCTTCGAGTATTTTTCACGCGAAATTGTTTTCCAAGCCAACTTGAAAAACTTGAAATATCCCAAAACCTTTCTATATGCAGAGGATGTAGGGGCTATGAGAAAATCCA
>JBAYOS010000103.1:0-6287 GCA_041678125.1 Monoglobales bacterium | reverse complement strand
GTTTTTAATTTATTAACAGACTTTTTCTTTTGCGGAAGGATATAACTCTCCTTTTTCGGCAATAAATTGGTAAGTGAAATACCGAGAAAAATAAACTGCAAAACTTTTTTTGCCGCGTCCAGCCACTTATCCGTCTCCTCTATTTTAATAAACTGAAGTATCAGAAACAGTGCAGCAAAAACAATACCTGAAATTATATTTTTCACGGACAGTTTTGCTTTTTTCACAGGCGGCTGTGGTGTTGGAGCAATGTCCTTTTTCTCCTCCTGTTTCCTTTCGGGGATTTTCCCTCCCAGTGCAAAAATAATGTCCTCTGCCAAAAGTGCGTCAGGCATGATGCTTCTTGCCATTCTGTTTGCCGCGGTTGTATAAAAGCTTTTCCCTGTGAAGAACCCCCTCGGTGCCCCCTCGCTGACAATCACACCGTCAAAAAGCATTCCGCATCTATGTGCATATTTTGAACAAAATTCAATATCATGGGACACCATTATAACGGTTATCCCTTCATTTGCAAGGTTCCCGATTATATCGGCAAACTTTTCTTTAAAATGTGCATCAAGTCCCTTTGTCGGCTCGTCCATCAGAAGGATATCGGGTTTTGTCAGAAGCACCTTTGCAAGTGCCACACGCTGCATTTCTCCGCCCGAAAGGTCATAGGGATGTCTACCCAAAAGCCCTACTATGTCGCATATATCAGCTTCTGTGCTGTAATCTTTACTTATTCTTTCAAGATCGAGTGCTACTGTTTTTTCAGTAAAAAGCGTTTGTGGGTTTTGCGGAAGAAGCGCAACCTTTCCCTCCGCCTTCACCTTTCCGCGATATGCCCTTTGAGTCGAGCTTATCACTGATAAAAGTGTGGTTTTTCCTGTTCCGTTGCCACCCACAACCGCATAAAACTCGCCTTTTTTTACATCAAGATTTATCCCCTTTAATACATCGGGAGAATTTTTTTCATATCTGAACCAAATATCTTTTAAACAAATCACAGTTTGTTCGTCCGGTCTTTTCTCATCTTCAATTATATTTTGTTTTATATCAATAGTATGGGTTACCTTTTCAAGCCAAGCCTTACCTTCGCGAACGGTCAGTGGACAGGGCTCACTGTTTTCAACAGAAAAATGAACTCTCATAGGGGTGGGCAGGGCGACGTACATATCATTGTCGGTCTTTTTTAATATTTCACCCACCGCTTTGGGCGGATTATCGGCAATTATTTTTCCCTCCTCCATCACAATCACTCTGTCAGAAACCGCAAAAGCCTCCTCCAGCCTATGCTCGGACAGGATAACCGTTGTTCCGATTTCGCGGTTAATTCTGCTCAGCATTTCAATAAAATTCTGAGCAGCAATGGGGTCGAGCTGACTTGTAGGCTCATCAAGCAAAAGAATCTTCGGCTGCATAACCATAACCGATGCAAGATTTATAACTTGTTTTTGCCCTCCCGAAAGCGCTGATATGTTCTTGTTAAACAAATCACCGATTCCGAAAAATGCTGCCATTTCAGCCACTCTTGCACGGATTTCATTGTTTTTCAGTCCCAGGTTTTCAAGTCCGAACGCAAGCTCGTGCCACACCTTATCGGTTATAATCTGATTGTCGGGGTTTTGCATGACAAAACCTATTTCGCTCGTTTGCTCTCTCAGCGGCAGCTCTGATATTTTCCGCCCCTCGAAAAACACCTCGCCCGATTTTGCCCCAAAGGGCGCAATCGCAGGCTTAAGCTGTCTTAAAAGCGTGGTTTTTCCGCATCCCGATTTTCCGCACAAAGTAATGAATTCACCGTCAATCACCCTCATAGAAATGTCTGTAAGAGCGGCACGATTTTCACCGGGGTATGTAAATGTTAGATTTTTCGTTTTAATAATTTCCATCTTCTATTCTCCAAAATTTCTATGATTAAAGGCGTCATGCACAGCAAAAAATACACTAAAAAAATGCTTATCCCAAAAGGCGAAAAATCCACGCTGCTGAAAGCGGGGAAATATTCGTAATTCAACTTGCCCATCAGCGCTCCGACGGCTACATAAATACCGGCGGCAAGCATATATAAAAGAGCAAAAAGACTCCGCCCGTCAAGTTTATAATTGGAATAGTTTGTCCGCCCTTTCAACCCATATCCTCTGCTTTTCATACTGTCGGCAGTTTCTATTGAGTTTTCAAGCGCCCAGCTTGTCATTATGGACAAAACCGCAACTCCGTTTTTTGCGCGGGAAACAAGGCTCCCTTTCGCAGGGTCCTTTCCTATGCACTTTTGTGCGTTTAATACCTGCCTCAGCTGACTCGAAAACTTGGGCACAAACCGCATAATCATTGAAAATACAAGTGAAGTGGAGGGAATGATTTTCCCGAAAATATAAATAATTTTATCACTTGTCATTATTCTGTTAAAGCAGGAAAAAATGCTAACCACCGTTCCGACCATCACCGCAGCTGAAAGTCCGTAGACGATTGACTCTAAGGTTATTGGATTTCCGCTCGGAAGAAGCACGATTACCGTTACCCCCCTATGGTTATAAAGCGGATTTACTATCGCTGCAATTATCATCAGCGGAATCATATATAATACAGTTTTTTTGCTGCCCAGCATAATTGAGTAGATAAGTGCAGGTAAAAATCCTGCCAAAAGCATTACGGGATGCAAAAAGACCATCGCAATGGCAGCAGTTAAAATAAAAAATGTTAAATTAACAATCGGGTGAAATGATTTAAATTCGTTCATGTTATTTTTCTTCTCATTCTGTTAAGATGTCTTTCAAAATTGCCGCTCCTGATAAATTCCGCAAGGATATATTGGTCAAGCACAGGAACCGAGCAGGAAAACTGCCCCAGCTTTTTATCGTACAATTCATTCAGCTCCTCAGGCAAAATCATATATCCCATTCTCATTGACGGGGAAAGACTTTTGGAAAATGTGTTTATGTAAATTACCGATTTCCCTCCGCCCATTGAATACAGCGATTCTATCGGCTGACCGGGCGAAAAAAATTCGCTGTTGAAATCGTCCTCGACAATATACCTTGTGCCGCCTGCCCATTTAAGATATTCATACCTTTTGAGCGCCGAAGTGGTAACACCCGTCGGATAGCTCTTAAACGGCGTTACATGCAAAACATCAATGCTGCTGTTTTTCAGGGCACTGCTTTTTATCCCGTCTGTTCCCATTTTGAGCTTTTCAATCTGAGCGCCTTCCACTCTGTAAACAGCCTCAATCTGTTTATAGGACGGGTCCTCTATACCATATATCTTGTCCCGCCCCAATACTCTCACAACTATTTCATACAGCTGCTCCGCTCCCGAGCCTATTATAATCCTCTCAGGTTGGGCGAGCATTCCCCTGTATCTTAAAAGATAACCGGCAATGGCATTTCTGAGCGTCTCGCAACCTTTGTTGGGCGACTTTAAAAAAAGCTTTTCGCCGTTTTCGGCAATAACCTTTCTTATAGTTTTAAACCAAACGGAATATTCAAAATCAATGTTTTTGCTTGCAGTATTTTTCTCTTCAAGATATTTAATGGCGCGTTCATTTTCGGTTCCTCCGCCGGCATTAAAAATATCAAGCTTGCACACAAAATAACCGCTTCTCTCCTTAGGTTCAATATACCCCTCATCTGCAAGCATATTGTACGCCTTTTCAACGGTAATAACGCTGCAGCCGCTTCTGTCAGCCATAATGCGCTTAGAGGGCAGCTTTTCCCCTGCCTTAAATTCTCCGCAAATTATTTTGCTTTTTATATCGTGATATACCGACAAATATTTTTTAGATTTCATCTGATTATATAAAATACTCCTTTTTTGGGTATTTAATTGTTATCAGTTCTATATTATAATACAAAAAAAGCAAAATGTAAAGAGGCGTTTTCAATGAATTATAAAAGGGTACTCACCATTCAGGATATTTCTTGCGTCGGCCAGTGTTCGCTCACCGTTGCGCTGCCCATAATTTCCGCCTGCGGAATTGAAACGGCAGTCCTTCCGTCCGCCGTTTTATCCACACATACGGCATTTTCGGGATATACCTTCCGTGACCTTACTGACGACATACCCAAAATCGCGGCTCATTGGGAAAAGGAAAACATAAAATTTGACGCAATTTATACAGGGTATCTGGGCAGTACCAGGCAGATTGACTTAGTAGCGTACATTATTGCTACCGCGGGAAAAGAAGGGTGCATAAAAGTCGTTGACCCTGCTATGGCAGACAGCGGAAAGCTTTATTCAGGCTTTGATTTGGAATATGTTTCAGCAATGAGAGTTCTTTGCGCAAAAGCGGATTATGTTCTGCCCAATATTACCGAGGCCTGTTTTTTAACCGGAATCGAATATAAAACCGAATATGACAGAGATTATATTGACCTTCTTCTCGGGAAGCTTTCGGAAATGGGCTGCAAAAATATTATTCTCACAGGTGTGTCCTATTCCCCTTTTAAAACGGGAATAGTTGTATATGAAAATTCTGAATACTCATACTATGAGCATGAGCTTTTGCCCATCGTCTGTCACGGTACCGGCGATATTTTCGCATCCGCCTTTGTGGGCGCGCTTCTCAGAGGAAAAAGCACATACCATGCGGCGAAAATCGCGGGTGATTTCGCAGTAGAATGTATTAAAGCAACCGCAGACGATAAATCCCACTGGTATGGCGCGAAGTTTGAACCCGTTCTTGGAATGCTTATTTCAGCACTCGATTAATGCGAGTGCTTTTTTACTTTTCCGGGGGCGGTTCCGTATTCCCTAATATACGCTCTGTAAAACGAGGAATAATTATTAAACCCTGCCAGAGCGGCCGCCTCGGCAAGTGATTTCCCGAGCTTTATAAGCTCCCCTGCATACGCAAACCGTTTCCGAAGAATGTATTGGTGGACGGTAAGTCCCGTTGCTTTGGGAAATATATGGCAAATGTGATATTTTGAAATAAAAAATTTCTTTTCCAGTTCATCAAGCGTTATTTCTTCCGTAAAATGCAAATTCAAATATTTAATTAGTTCTTTAAGCTGTGGATTTGACTTGTCCGCCTCGGAATATGATTTTACGTTGTTAATAAGGTAAAGAATTTCAGTTATTATCGCCTTTACTATCGCCGACTCAAGTCTGCTGAAGTCCTCGGAATATTTTTTCAGCCTCATAAAAGCATCGTAAATCCCGCTGCTGTGGACAATTTCTGAATCAATTTTGTCACTTGAATTTTCAGACTTATATATAAATTCCTTTTCATATTCTGCGCAGCCCGACTGGTGGAAAAATTCCGGGTCTACATTTAAAACAATTCGTTTATATGGTGCAGGGCTGTTATGATATGCCCTGTGCAGAATATTTTTCCTTATTATTATAATATCCCCCGGGTCAAGCGAGTAAACATTTTCTTCAAC
Source organism: Monoglobales bacterium (assembly GCA_041678125.1). Classification (GTDB taxonomy): domain Bacteria; phylum Bacillota; class Clostridia; order RUG12999; family RUG12999; genus RGIG7450. The sequence goes on along the minus strand of JBAYOS010000103.1, from coordinate 921 downwards.
TATATACTTTGTGTCGCCCTTTAAAAAAAGGTAAATTTCATAATCGTTATGAACGTGAAGCCTGAAATCCTCGTTCATAGGCTTTTCAACCTCCGATTCGGCAACGCTGAAATATTTCTTCATTTATTTCACCTCAATATGATTATACAATATTACCGCAATATTTGCAATGTTTTAAGCAATATTTTCGATAGTTTTTTTCATAAATTTATGTTATTATAGCATTGAATTAATAAAAAGGCAGGTTTTGAAAAATGATTTATGATAAAATAAGCGGTTTTTCTGACGAGATTGCACCCGAAATATCGGCACAGTTTGACGGACTTAAGGGATTGGGGATAAAATATTTTGAACCTCGCTTTGTTGACGGTAAAAATATTTCAACCTTAAGTGAACCTGAACTGATGGACCTGAAAGCAAAAATGGATTCTCGCGGGATAAAAGCATCCTCAATAGGCTCACCTATCGGTAAAGTCAAGCTTTCAGACAGCTTTGACGAGCATTTTAAGGTTTTCGAAAATGTGGTCCTTGCCGCAAAAATTTTAGACACAAAATACATAAGAATTTTCAGTTTTTATCATGACGGCGGCGAGTGGACGGACGGCGAAAGAAACGAGGTTATTTCAAGACTTAAAACGTTGATTGAATATGCAAAAGAGCATGATGTGATTTTGCTCCATGAAAATGAAAAGGATATTTACGGCGACAACGCCGAAAGATGCCTTGATTTGATGAAAGAGCTATATTGCGGCAACTTTAAGGCTGTTTTTGACGCTGCAAATTTTGTTCAGTGCGGTCAAGATACAAAAGAGGCTCTTTCCATGCTAAAGCCTTACATCGCATATTTGCACATAAAAGACGCTCTTGCAGACGGAAATATTGTGCCTGCCGGCATGGGAATCGGTAATGTCGAGTATATAT
>JBAYOS010000102.1:0-6298 GCA_041678125.1 Monoglobales bacterium | reverse complement strand
ATTACGGTTTGGAAAAAAGACCGATTAAAGTTATTGAGCCCTATCAGATGCTTGGCAAGCTGGATGATGACCTGAAGGAACTTCTGGGGATGGATACATTATCCGTTCCGTCATTCACAAATATGTTCGGGATAAAACAACAAAAATGGAAGGAATGGACAACTCCTCACGGAGTGGACGTGCTTATACCCGAGGATATGAACATGACGTATGATGAAAATAATGTGTATGTATATCCTGAAGGTGATCTTACCGCTTCTCCATCTGCAAAGATGCCCGACAGCAGTCACTTTTTCGATGCAATAATAAGACAGGAACCGATTGATGAGGATCTGCTGAATCCCGAGGATAACCTGGAAGAGTTTTCGGAATTAAGCGACGAAGCAATGGATTATTATAAAACCTCATTTGAAAACGCGGCGAAATCAGGCAAAGCAGTCATTGCAAATATCGGTGGGACTGCATTGGGAGATATAGCTCTTGTACCGGCTCCGTTTTTAAAGAATCCAAAGGGAATCAGAGATATTACAGAATGGTATATGTCAACCGCAATCCGTCAGGACTATATTCATCAGGTTTTTGAAAAGCAGACTGATATTGCACTTAAAAATCTGGAAAGAGTCAACCGCGAATGCGGCGAAAATATTGACATCATGTATATATGCGGTACTGATTTCGGCACTCAAATATCTACATTCTGTTCTGCGGATACTTTCAGAGAATTATATATGCCATATTACAAGAAATTAAATAACTGGATTCATAAAAACACTAAATGGAAGACCTTCAAACATTCATGCGGTGCTATTGAACCGTTTATTCCTTTAATGATTGAAAGCGGATTTGATATATTAAATCCCGTTCAATGCTCCGCTATGGGAATGGATCCGGTTACACTTAAAGAAAAATACGGCGACAGTATATGCTTCTGGGGCGGCGGAGTTGACACTCAGCACGTGCTTCCCTTCGGTACTCCTCAAGAGGTTTCCGATATGGTAAAAGAGCGTTGTGAGATATTCGGCAAAGGCGGAGGATTTGTATTTAGTTCAATTCATAATATACAGGCAAAGACTCCTGTGGCTAATATCGTTGCAATGTTTGACGCATTTAATCAAGTCAGATAATTTAAGCCAATAAAAAAAGGATAGTCAGTCAATTATACAAGTTGACTGACTACTTTTTTTCTCTAATACCGTAATTCTAATAATAGCGCCTTCACCATGTCTGTTTGCGCTTCTCCACACAACATTTTGAATACCTTTATTCTGTTACCCTATTTTCCAAAAATCGTGATAATATTTCCTCCACAAATTTTTCAGGTTCGTTTATCCACGGGCTGTGTCCTGAATGTTCAAACCATACAATATCTTTTGCAGGTGCTTCAAGTATATTCGTATATTCCTCGACCAGCTCCGTAGGCGCATTGACATCATGCCGGCCTAAGAAGAAATAGACAGGCACATCAAGCTTTGTGTAATCTTTTCTTAAATCAATGGAATAAAGCTGTTGATACACATGATTAAATGTTTTTATGATGCCGCGGAAAAAATTGATTTTATCAAGCATTCCATATTCGGATGAGGCAATATCCCTGAAAGTGTTGTAGCCGGGGTTGTGAATTTCGGGGTTGTTTGCCATATAAGCGCTGAGATAATTCAGATATACTGCGCTTTTCCATGTTACATCCTTGCCATAATAGGGAGGCACTCCGTTTGCCTTGAGTTTTTTTATAATCGCGGTATCGCCTTTTCTTTCGGCAATTTCCATAGCCTTAGCATAATCAATCCTCTCAGTCTGTTCAAAATCAATCATCTGCCCCGTTCCGACAAAAGCATGATAAGACTGTGGAAATTTATCAATCAGGAAAATCCCCAGCGCACTTCCCCACGATTCACCTACAATATAAATCTTCTCTTGAGAAAAGCGCTCCTTTAAATATTCGGTAAGCGCGTAACCGTCCTCAACATAGGTTTGAGCAGTAATATTTTTTATTTTTTCCGCATAATATGACTTCCCGGAACCGGGCTGATCCCAGTTGACAACGACAAAATACTTTTCCATCTCTGACAGTTCATGCCTCACCGCCGCCATCTGCGTACCGCCTGGTCCCCCCGCCAAAAAAAGCAGAACAGGAGCATTTTTATTCCAACCTCTTATACTGATCCATTGCTTCCTGCCATTCAGGTCAAGTTTTATCATCTCCGCAATACTGTCCTTGCGAACATTTCCGTTCTCATCAACTATGCGTGGAGTGGAAGCGGCAAACTGTGTCAATGTAATCAACCCCGTGTTCAATATAATTGTGATAAAAAGTAATGCTGCTGTTCTTTTCAATCGAGTAATCTGCTTTGACTTCGGTTTTTTCTTTATGTGTTTAATGATACAAGAGACTGACAGAATCAAAATTCTTGTAAATGCAATTACCGATAGAATTGTTAAAATGAAAAATATTACTGGTTGAATCATATCAAGCCTCCGTTATTTTTAATATACGAGAATAAAAATCATACCCAAGACAACTCGACCATGTAATAGCGTGCAGCCTCTTATATTCCTCAGGTTTTTCGGGGTTTTGCTCCGATAACCGAGTCGAACCTTTTTATCTTCACTCTATTGTTCTGGACAGAATTGTATCATTAGTTGCCCTTATCGGTTGAACCGGAAATCATGCTTAATCACTCCCTAACAGCGTCAAACAATGCCCTTATGTTTTCCGGAGGTATGTCGGGCAAAATTGCCTCATGACTTGGGGAAATAATTAAACCCGTAGGGAACAGGGATTTTAACTCCGACACCTTTTCCTTCACCTGCCCAGGTGATCCGTTTACCAAAAGCTTTTGTGCATCCACGCCTCCGCAAAAGCTAACCTTGTTTCCGAATTGGTCCCTTAATTTCGCAGGTTCCATTCCCTTTGCCAAGGCCTGTATCGGATGAATGACATCTACCCCTGCATCAATAAGATCAGGTATAATTTCACTGATTGCGCCGCAACTGTGGTGTATCACCTTAAGGCCGTACCTTTTTGCCTGCTCAACAAATTTTCTTGTACCGGGCAAAACAAACTCTCTTATCATCTCCGGAGACAGCATCAGGCCCGTTTGGCTGCCGAGGTCGTTGCCTATTAAAACAGCGTGCAGCTTGCCTTTTGTCGCTTCATAGAAAATCTCATTTGCTTTGAGATAAAAATCAACTATTTTGTTATTAACCGTGTGATACATTTCTGGCTCCGTCAACATTTTAATAAGCGCCGTTTCCATGCCAAAAGCGGCACAGGTATCCTGAAAATGAGCCGACCATACCACTCCTAACACAGCCATATCGTCGGGCACAGACTCAACCACCTTCCGGCACAAATCAGGTGAAATGTACTTTGACGGATCCGGCCAGTCAAAGTCGTCCACCTTTGATGGGTCTTCGTAATCCTCAAAGAAGCCGGGAGCTGTCAATGTTCTGTCCTCAATGCTTCCCTGTCCCTTCTTTGCAAAGTCAAACGCCGCATAGATAGCATTGCTTGTGGGTGAATGATATGGCAATTCAACAGGATAAATATCATCGTCCACCATTTGCTTAAGTTCAAATTCATTTTGCACCCCGAAGTGCTCGAACAGTTTGGGCAGAGCAGCAGGCACGGGAAGACCGAGCCAGGACGACGGTCTGTCCACCGGTTTTCTCTCTACTGTTGCATAAAAACGTTCAATGTGTTTCATTTCACTACCTTCTTTCTACTGTAATTTTTCAGGACAAACTATTTAACCTGATACTCTTCCCAAAAAAAATTTTCCGGTTGTCATAAGCCTCTTTTGAATGCTCCAAACCATTTTACATCTATAAAAAAAGGAAGTTCATTTAAATTGTCAACATTTTCAATCGTGAATTCACATCACATTGACGCTTTAAATTAATTCTTCGTTCATCACAACTCACCTTACTGTTCTAAAACTAAATATATACTATTTTTATTCTCATGTCAACCCATGCAAATCATATCTCCGGTTATTTTTATATAAATATGGGTTGCCGATTTACCTTCCCGAATATAAAAAAATTATTCAAATAAGTCATTTAATATACATCACTTTTTTCAAATAATGTTTGACAGAATTATGCAATAATGGTACAATTTAACTTAGTGAAACTTCAATTTTCAAAATGGGGTGTTATTATGTACACAAAGCAAGATATTGAAATTTTAAGGGCATTAGCACGGGAAAAGGCTGAAATAGCAAAGGACCCCAGACAAGCGGAAAATATAAAGTTATGGAGCGCAACCAATGATAATAAAATGACCAAGCCTCCTATTTATATTTATCAGCTGCCTTGGAACGAAATGGACTATGAAGATGAACTGACTTTGCAGACTACCGACCCATATCTTCGCGAAATTGAATTGAAGCTCAGAAGGGAGATATACTGCTGGAAGCATTTGCCGGGAAATATGGTTGTAACCGATGTTTTCGAATGTCCTATAGTGTTCCATAACTCGGGATTTGGCATTAGCGAGGATGTAGATGTTGTAAAGACAGATGATACAAGCGATGTTGCATCCCGCCATTTTAATATCCAAATAAGAGGCATGGACGATATACACAAGATTAAAGAACCTGTAATCACAGTTGACCACGAACAGACGCAAAAGAATTTTGATTTACTGCAAGAGATATTCGGCGATATATTAAAGGTTGAAAAAACCGGTATTAAGGGCGTATGGTTTGCACCTTGGGATAATCTTATAAGGTTAACCGGCATAGAAGAAGCCATGATGGATTTGATTTTGCAGCCCGAATATATTGATAAGCTGGTAGAAAGATATGTAGACGTATCACTTATTATGCTTGAAAGGTATAAAGAGCTGGGGCTTTGGGCCTCAAACAACGATAATGTTTGTGTCGGCTCGGGCGGATACGGATATTGCAGCGACCTTGAGCCTGCAGATCAGCACAGAGAAAATACGCCGACCTCCCAAATATGGGGATGCGGCAATGCTCAGATTTTTTCTGAAGTTTCCGAGAAAATGCATTGGGATTTTTCTTTAAAGCATGAGCTGAGGTGGCTTGAGAAATTCGGACTTACATACTACGGTTGTTGCGAGCCACTGCAAAATAAAATGGATATATTGCAAAAAATACCTAACCTTCGAAAAGTATCAATGAGCCCTTGGTCAAAAATTGATAAGGTTGTAGATATGGTGGGTAAAAAGTATGTTTTATCATGCAAACCGTCGCCCGCAATTTTTGCTGAGGATACCTTCAGACCGGAACAGGCAAAGGCAGATATTTTGGATATTCTGACAAAAGCGAACGGAGCAAGCCTTGAACTTATAATGAAAGACGTAAGTACTGTAAGATATCAGCCTCAGAGAGTCTGGGGATCGGTAAACTGACGTCGATAATTATCCTCCTGCAAAGAGGAATATATAAAATCTTTATCACGCTGATTGATGTATTTTGTCCCACCGCCTGTTTTACGGTTAATTAAATCAATTACAATATCTAACATGAGCTGACGCAGGGCACGTGCCTTTTCACTTTCAGCAAGGAGCATTGCCAAGTTCAAAAAAGCCCGAAAATCAAAAACACCGAGAACTGTCGTTTTGGTAGGGACATTAATGTCCTTACCAGAATTCTTAGCTGCATCTAGAAATGCCTTTAATCGTTTTCCACGTAGAACCTCATATCCATTAGCAGATAGTTCTTCACCATATTGTTCAATATACCTGCTGATTGTTCTTATATCAACATCAAAGAAAATAGATGTCATTTCACGTGTTACATATGCTTTTCCTTCCCATATAATCCCTTCCATACCGGACCTTTCCTGAATTTCTTCGATAGCTATTTCATTATTTAGAATATTCTGTCTATCAATACGTGATGTGGTTAGATCTTTTGCCATATTCACCCCTCCTATGTTCTATTTGTGACTAATAAAATTAAAATTTTGCCTATCAATCGAATTGCCCATTATTTACTATAATCAAAAGTACCAAATCTCATTTGAACATACGCATTTTGTAACCTCCTTGATTTTTCTGTTGGATTTATCAATTCAAATATTTTTTCAAGAGTTCAACATCTTTACTTATATCTCGTGGTTTAATTCTTTTAATTACCTTCTCTTCGACTTCTGGAGTCCAGTAAATCTTTAGTTTTTTTCTTGCTCTTGTGATAGCAGTATAGAAAATATTGTGCGTTACTAATTCTTCTACCTCATCAGTAATTACAATTTTAACAGAGTCATATTCTAAGCCTTGTGCTTTATGGATTGATACGGCATAAGCAATTTGGAATGGAACTACAGT
>JBAYOS010000101.1:0-6340 GCA_041678125.1 Monoglobales bacterium | reverse complement strand
TGGTCTGAAGATATCTTCTTCAGCAACATTGTGCATTGAAACAGGGATTCTGAGCATTGAACAAAGTGTAATTAAGTCAGCACCGATATGACCGTAGCTTATAGCACCGTGGTTAGCGCCCCAGTTGTTCATAACGTCATAAGCTGTTTTGAACGCACCTTTTCCGGTACATCTTGGAGCAAACCAGGTGCAAGGCCATGTCGGGTTTGTTCTTTCCATTAAAGCGTCAGATACTTCGTCAGGAAGTTTAACAGTCCAGCCTTCAGCAATTTGAAGAACGGGGCCAAGACCTTTAACAAGGTTAAGTCTTATCATTGTAGCAGGCATTTCCGTACGGGTTATGAAATGACTTGAGAAACCGCCGCCGCGGAAGTTATCAAGACCGGCCTGGCACCAAACTGTTGCAGCTGTCATTTTCTCAATATCTTCTTCGGTAACCTCCCACCATTTTTTCATGATACCGTTACCGTTTTCGTCTTTACATTCGCCGCAAGCATCAAGACAAGCTGCGCCCGAGTTGAGAAGATGAATAATACCGCCGCTTTCTTTTGCTTTGCCTTCAAATTCATATCCTGTTACGCGTTTTGTTGCTTCAGGAGACCAATATGTACGAACATCGGCAAAAATCTGAGCTCTGTGAGTGAGCAGACGCATAAACAACATTCCGAGTCCGTTTAAAACGTCATTTTCTGTTGCAAGTGTGTATGGTTCGCGAGCACCGTCATAGTCAAATGTTGAGCTGAGAAGTGCTTCGGGGAAGTCACAGTTCGGCCAGTGGTCTGTCCACTGTCTCTGACCCTGGAATCCGCCTACAATCGCATTATGACCGACCATTTCTTCTTCGCAGCCTTCGGGAAGATTTTTATTTCCACACATAAGGTCTTTGATTATGTACTACATTTTGACAGTGAATTCCCACTGTTTTTCTTTCTGTTCATCAGATAAACGAACAAATTCGGGGTTGTCATCACGGCCCATTTTGCAGTGCTTTTTAGTCCATGCGAGAGCTCTCTGATATTCTTCTTCGTCATAAATACCTTCTTCCATTCGACGGAGAATTTCAACCTCGTCAACCGATTCAACTCTCATGCCGAGATAGGATTCAACGAAATCCTGGTCCATAATCGAACCGCCGATACCCATACACTGAGAACCGATCTGAAGGTATGATTTGCCTCTCATTGTAGCAACTGCAACGGCAGCGCGGCCGAATCTTAAAAGCTTTTCTTTAACATCTTCGGGAATCACGGTTACCTGGTCTCTGTCCTGAACTTCATGTCCGTAAATTCCGAAAGCGGGTAGACCCTTCTGCGCGTGAGAAGCAAGAACTGCCGCAAGATATACAGCGCCCGGCCTTTCAGTTCCGTTAAAGCCCCAAACACCTTTAATGGTGTTAGGATCCATATCCATTGTTTCAGAGCCGTAGCACCAGCAGGGTGTAACGGTTAATGTAATATCTACGCCTTCTTTTCTGAACTTATCTGCACAAGCCGCAGCTTCAGGAACACGTCCGATGGTTGTATCGGCAATGACAACCTTAACGGGGTCGCCGTTTGAATAGTTAAGATTTTCTTCAAACAGCATTTTTGCAGCCATTGCAAGTGCCATTGTCTGGTCTTCCAAGCTTTCCCTGAGCTTCATGGGTCCTCTTCGACCGTCAATGGTAGGTCTTATGCCGATTACCGGATAATCGCCGATATATCTGTTTTTAGCCATAATAAGTTACCTCCGTAATATATATTTATTTATATTTTATTATAAATTAATAGTCTTGTCAAAAACATGTGCTTTTTGATACAAAATATGTGTATTTTGACATGGAAACCTACAATCTTTTTTTATATTCGGACGGTGAAACTCCCGTTTCGTTTTTAAATGAGCGGGTAAAATTATGAATACTTGAATAGCCGAGTTTATCGGCAATCTGGGAAATATTCATATCATCCTGACGCAAAAGCTGCTTTGCCGCCTTGATTTTTATTGACGACAAATGTTTAATAATGCTTGAGGAGGTGTATTCCTTGTATATTCTGCATATATATGATTTGCTCAAATTGAAATGACTGCAGAGATTTTGCAGTGTAATCTGTTTATGTAAGTTTTCCGCAAGGTAATCGTTTATCTCATCAACAAGGGCATTTTCAGCGACCTTCGCTATAGTATTGGTCCTGTTAATACTTTTAATGGATTTATCCTCCGAACGGATAAGTGAAAACAAAAACTCAACGAAATAACATTCCATAAGCTGAGGAGCCCCGAATTTTGAATTATTAAATGACAGAGCAGAATTATCACGGTAACGGTTTTTCAGCCTGCCAAGCGCATTTTCCGCTTCATCAAAAAAAAGGGATAATATTTTTCTTGAATTTTTTTCAAGCATAAAAATTTTTTGCTCAAAAAAACTCATTGCCCTGCTTGAGCAGGAAAAACAAACTATAAACAAGTCGCTCGGGTCTTTGTGATTTGAATAATGCGAATGAAGCTCACCCGGGCGGTGGAACACAACCTGCCCCTGGACAAGCGGATAACTGACATCGTTCATAACCGCTATGGTTTTGCCGCTGTCAACATATGCCATTTCCCAAAAATCGTGTTTTTCGGGCGTGTGATAAAAGTTTTTGCCAAGCTCAAGATAGTAAATGGAGTTAAATCCTGTTATGTTAATTTCGTGTGTCGGCCTTATAGGTTTTGACATAAAAATACTCCTGAAAAGACGAATTGTTAAATAAAATAAAATAATTGATAAAGACTATTTGTTAAAAATATTATATCATTAATAGTATAAAAGTCAATAGTATCGTGACTGAAAACTATATTGAGAAAGGGTTTGAGAAATTTGAATGTACTCGCGATAGGATGTCATCCTGATGATATTGAAATTAACTGCGCCGGAACATTGGCGAAATGTGTTAAAAGGGGCGACAATGTAACTGTGTGCCATGTTTGTAACGGAAATATGGGACATGTTATTATTCAGCCTGACGAGCTTGCAAAAATCCGCAGAGAAGAGGCGAAAAAGGCAGGCGCACTTGCAGGAATAAAGGTTGTCACCTGTGACATCGGCGACCTTGTTGTTTACCATCAGCTTAAAGAACATCGTGATAAGGTGGTTGACATAATTAGAGATGCTGACCCTGATTTTATTATTACTCACGCTCCCAATGATTATATGCCCGATCATACAGCAGTCAGCCGTCTGACATTTGACGCGGCATTCGCGGCAAGCTGCCCTCACTATGTAACGGGCGTGACGGGTGCAACAAAGGTTACACCGATTTTTTACATGGATAACCTTGGCGGAAATGAGTTTTTGCCCACTGAGTATGTTGATATAACAGATGAAATAGAATTGAAGCTTGAAATGCTTGAATGTCACGAAAGCCAGATTAAATGGATGAGAGAGCATGACAATATAGATTTTGCCGATATGGTCAGAACCATTTCAAAATACCGTGGTTACCAGTGCGGCGTAAAATACGCGGAAGCATTCAGCCAGTGCATGGTATATCCGAAACCCACAACAAAGAGGTTGCTTCCATGAGCAGAGTGGCATGTGTTGGAATTCTGGTTGCCGATGTAATTACAAAACCCGTTGATATTGTGCCTGAAAGGGGACTTTTGTCCCACGTTGACGCTATCGAGCTATACTCGGGCGGAAACGCAATGACAGCGGCGATTAATATGAGAAAAATGGGTATTGACTCTGCTATTGTCGGCAAGGTTGGCGAGGATATGTTCGGCACCTTTTTGGAAGAAAAAATAAAAGAATTCGGTGTTAATACCAAAGGGCTGAAAAGGGATAAAAAAACACAGACGTCAGCTTCGATAGTTTTGTCCGCTTCCGACGGGGAAAGAACTTTTCTCCATTGTGTCGGTACAAACGGGACGTTTTCGATTGACGATATTGACTGGGATGTTATAGGCGAGGCGGAATTTGTTTTCGTGACAGGAACATATCTTATGGATACGTTTGACGGAGAGCAAACCGCTCGGTTTTTGAAAAAATGTAAGGATATGGGCAAAACCACACTTCTTGATGTTTGCTGGGACGCTAAAGAAAGATGGGCGAAGCTGCTTGACGGAGCAATGCCATATATTGATATATTTATGCCCAGCATCGATGAGGCTGTGAAAATCAGCGGGGAAACAGAGCCTGACAAAATCGCTGATGTGTTCTTTGAAAAAGGAGTTAAAAGGGTTGTCATTAAGCTTGGTAAAAAAGGGGCCTATCTAAGGGAATCTGCTGATGCCAAATCCGTTATAGTTCCTACCTACAGCAAGATTAAAGCAGTGGACACCACGGGAGCTGGTGACAGCTTTTGTTCGGGATTTATTACCGGTCTTGCAAAAGGACTTTCATTTGAAGAATGCGGACTTTTCGCAAATGCGGTGGGAACTCATTGCGTTATGGAAAAGGGAGCGACGACGGGTATTAAATCTTACGAAGAAATTAGAAAATTTATGGAGGAATACAAATGAAAGCTGTAGTTTACGGAGGCGGAAATATCGGACGCGGATTCCTTGGCCAGTTGCTTTTTGAAAGCGGATATGAAACTGTTTTTGTTGATGTTAATAAAGCAATGGTTGAAAAACTGAATGCCGATAAATGCTACCCCATTAAAATTGTAAGCAACGAAAAGCAGGAAGAGATTATTATTAAAAATGTGCGCGCGGTTTATCCCGAAAATGCTCCCGATGAAATTGCGACCGCAGATATTATTTTTACCTCGGCAGGCGTGAACGTTCTGCCATACATAGCACCTGTACTTAAAGAGGGACTTGACAAAAGAGACAGCGGCGTGGATATTATCATCTGCGAGAATCTTATGCATGCAGATGCATATCTGAAAAAACTCGTTAATACAACCAACCCGAAGGTCGGATTTGTTGAGGCGAGCGTTGGCAGAATGGTTCCTGTTATGACAGATGAAATGAGAGAGGGGAACATCAATAAGGTCTGGGTTGAACCTTTTATGAAGCTTCCTGTCGATGAAGAAGCTTTTTTGAACCCCATTCCCGAAATAAAAAATGTTATCCCCAGCAAACCATTTGCCTATCACATTCAGAGTAAACTATATCTGCACAATATGGGTCATGCCATTGCGGCATATATGGGTATGCATAAAGGTCTTGAATTTATCTGGCAGGCTATGGAGGACGCTGAAATAGCGGCGACGGTTAAAGAGGCAATGTACGCAAGTGCAACAGCACTTTCACTTGAACATGGCAAGGATAAGGAGGAGGTTATTGCATACGCTGACGACCTTATGATCAGATTTAAAAATAAGTTTTTGGGTGACACTACATCCCGTGTGGGACGGGATGCAAAGAGAAAGCTTGCTCCCGATGACAGACTTTTAGGGGCTCTCACGCTTTGTCAGAAACATAATATCAAAGCAGATGCCATCAAAACAGGGATAATGGCTGCTTTGGATTACTTATATGAAAAATAATTAAAAGGAGATTTTAAATTATGGATTTCATGTCTACAGTAAAAGGCTCACTTATGGAAGGTTATTATCCCGTTGGCTGGGATATGGCGAAAATTGATACTTGCTGCGAAAAAGGTCTTGAAAGAGAAGATTTCTGGCATAAGGATTTTATGCCTGTTGAGTGTGACAATATCAACGATTTTGATACATATATGGGTCATGAAATTGCCCTTCAGATTAGAAATGCAAGAGAACGCGGCGAAAAGCTTGCTATGATTTTGCCTGTCGGTCCCATGGGAATGTATAAATGGGCGGCCTATTTCATTAATGAATGGAACATCGGTTGTGACCACGTTTACACTTTCAATATGGACGAATGGAGTGACGCCGAGGGGAATACACTTCCTAACACAAATCCTGCTTCATTTGAATATAGTATGAAAGAAGCATTTTTCAATAAGCTCGGAAAGCTTACGGTTCCGGAGAATCAGAGAAATTTTGCAACGAAAGAAAATCTGCCTACTTATGCAGAAAAAATTGCGGCTTTAAAAGCTGAAGGCGCAAAGCTTGTGCTTATATTCGGTATAGGAAGAATGTGCCATATTGCTTTCTGGGAACCTCATTTTGCAGTTGAATACGCTTCCGAGGCTGAGTGGAAAGCGGCTACGCACAGAATTGCAGCAAAGCTTCACCCGCTTACAATAGAACAAAACGCAATAACTAGTTTTAAAAGCAGAACAACATTGGTTCCATGCACTGCAAATACAATAGGTCCCGGGCTATTCTTGCAAGCTGATTATATTATCGGCGGAGCGGACGGAGTGCTTGGCAGAGGAATGGGATGGCAAGGAATGAGCCTTATGACAACCTTACATTATGGTGAAAATATATGGATTCCTTCAACCTTT
>JBAYOS010000100.1:0-6350 GCA_041678125.1 Monoglobales bacterium | reverse complement strand
GCTCTGTTGCTCAGTTGACGGAAACGCTGAGAAAACATGACGCAATGGAATATTGTATCATAGTAAACGCATCAGCCAGCGACAGTGCGCCCCTTCAGTATATTGCGCCCTATTCGGGATGCGCAATGGGTGAATATTTTATGAACAAGGGCAAAGACGTGCTTATTGTATATGATGATTTGTCAAAGCACGCAGTCGCTTACCGTTCAATCAGCCTGCTGCTCGGCCGTTCACCCGGACGTGAGGCATATCCGGGCGATGTGTTCTATTTACACTCAAGACTTCTTGAGCGTTCGGCACATTTAAGTGATGAAAACGGCGGCGGAAGTATGACCGCTCTTCCCATTGCAGAAACTCAGGCAGGGGATGTATCGGCGTACATTCCTACAAATATCATTTCCATAACAGACGGCCAGATTTTTTTGGAAAGCAGTCTTTTTTTTGCCGGGCAAAGACCTGCTGTTAATGTGGGCTTATCCGTTTCCCGTGTCGGCGGCGACGCCCAGACAAAGGCTATGAAAAAAGCCGCGGGAGCTTTAAGACTTGATTTGGCTCAGTACAGAGAAATGGAAGTGTTTACGCAGTTTGCCAGCGAACTTGATGATACCACTAAAAAACAGCTTTCTTACGGCGAGGGATTGATGAAAATGCTCGTTCAGAATGAATCCTCTCCATACAAGCAGTATGAGCAGGTTATAATTCTCGTTTGCGTATTAAACCGAGTGTTGCAAGATGTTCAGGCAAGCAAGGTAAATGAAACACTCTTTTCAATATTAGACTATTTTAAAGAAAACTGCTTTGACTTATGTATGAGAATAGAGCAAAACGGTGATTTAACTGATGACGACAAAAATGAGATTATAAGTCAGGCTGAAAAGTTTTTGGGAAGAGCCAAACAGGAGCAGTGATTTAAATGGCTTCAACGAAAGAAATTAAAAATCATATAAACAGTGTCAAGGATACACAAAAAATTACAAATGCGATGTATTTAATTTCATCTACAAAAATGAGAAAAGCGAAGAAGGAGCTTGATTTGACAAGACCTTATTTCAGCGCTATCCATGATGAAATAAAACGCATTTTCAGGATTTCTCCCGAGATTGAAAACAAATATTTTTATCCAATTACGGGAGAACATGATTTAAAAGGTTCCTACGGATATTTGGTTATTACTGCGGATAAAGGGCTGGCAGGCGCCTACAACCAGAATGTTTTAAAAGAGGTTTCAAAGCTTATAGAGCAGCACGAAGACCCCCGTCTTTTTGTGGTTGGGGAATATGGCAGAAGGTTTTTTGAGGCGGCAAACATTCCCATAGAAAAAAGCTTTTTATACACGGCTCAGAACCCGACGCTCACCCGTGCAAGAGAAATTTCCGAGTATTTGCTGGACCTATATAACAAAAAAGAGCTCCAGAAAATATTTGTAACATACACCGATTTTTCAGGGTTGACGGCGCAAACGGTTTCAACAAGGCTGCTGCCATTCCACTATGCGCAGTTTACCGAGATACACGACGATAAAAAAGTAATTACCGAGCCCTTTGAATTTACTCCGTCAATCGAAACTGTGCTTGAGAATATTATCCCCAGTTATGTTTCGGGATTTATTTACAGCGCATTGATTGACAGCTTTTGCAGTGAACACAGCTCTCGTATGACCGCTATGGACTCGGCAAATCAAAATGCTCAGAAGCTTCTTGACAATCTGTCGCTCGAATATAATCATTTAAGGCAAAGTGATATTACTCAGGAAATTACCGAGATTTCTTCAGGGTCGAAAAGTATGAAAAAAGACAATAAGAGCAAAGGCCCTTCGAAAGTGAGGAATACTAATCAAATGTTCGGAAAAATAATTCAGATATCAGGCTGCGTTGTTGACGTTGCTTTCAGCCCGGGACATTTACCTAAAATTAAAGAAGCACTCACAGTTACCGTGAAGAATAAAAAACGAACTATGGAAGTTGTTTCTCACGTTGGTAACAATACAGTTCGCTGTATTCTGCTTTCCGAAAGTGAAGGAATGTCCAGAGGTATGGAGGTTGTTGCAACGGGCAACAACATAACCGTTCCTGTCGGCAAATGCACATTGGGAAGGATGTTTAACGTTCTCGGCGAACCCATCGACGGCGGCGAAGAAATAGTGGAAGGCAGTGAAAGATGGAATATTCACAGAAACGCCCCGTCCTTTGATAAGCAAAGCCCTGCAGTAGAAATACTTGAAACGGGAATAAAGGTAATAGATTTACTCGAACCATATGCCAAAGGCGGTAAAATAGGTCTTTTCGGCGGCGCAGGCGTAGGAAAAACCGTTTTGATACAGGAGCTTATTCATAACGTTGCCAAAGAGCACGGCGGATACTCTATTTTCACCGGCGTCGGCGAAAGGTCCAGAGAAGGTAACGATTTGTGGAAGGAAATGCACGAAAGCGGCGTTTCAGATAAAACTGCCCTTGTTTTCGGCCAGATGAATGAATCACCGGGCGTCAGAATGAGGGTTGCCCTGTCGGGACTTACCATGGCAGAGTATTTCAGGGAAGAGGAAAACAAAGACGTACTTTTGTTTATAGATAATATTTTCCGGTTCGTCCAGGCGGGCAGCGAGGTTTCGACTTTGCTGGGAAGAATGCCTTCGGCGGTTGGTTATCAGCCAACTTTGTCCGAGGAAATGGGCGCACTTCAGGAAAGAATCGCATCAACGAAAAACGGCTCGGTCACATCGGTTCAGGCAGTTTATGTTCCTGCCGATGACCTGACAGACCCCGCTCCTGCAACAGTATTCTCGCATCTTGATGCAACAACGGTTTTAAGCAGAAAGATTTCAGAACAGGGTATTTATCCCGCGGTAGACCCGCTTGAATCCACTTCAAGAATATTAGAGCCTGCCATTGTCGGCGAGGAGCATTACAGAATTGCCCGAAATGTTCAAAGAATTCTTCAGAAGAACAGCGAACTTCAGGATATTATCGCTATTTTAGGCATTGATGAGTTAAGCGATGAGGATAAGCTCATTGTGGCAAGAGCAAGAAAAATTCAGCGTTTTCTGTCCCAGCCGACTCATGTTGCCGAAAAGTTCACAGGTATTAAGGGAGTATATGTTCCTTTGTCCGAAACATTAAGAGGTTTCAGCGCAATAATTGACGGTGAGGTTGACGATTACCCCGAAGCTGCGTTCTATAAC
This sequence comes from Monoglobales bacterium, assembly GCA_041678125.1. Classification (GTDB taxonomy): domain Bacteria; phylum Bacillota; class Clostridia; order RUG12999; family RUG12999; genus RGIG7450. Next base: position 3,172 of record JBAYOS010000100.1, on the reverse strand, counting down.
GTAGGTACATTGGACGATGTTAAGGCAAAGGCTGAAAGAATAAAAAAAGGTGAAATCTGATGAACAGTTTTGAATTGAAAATTTTATCGGCGGACAAACCTTTTTACGACGGAATATCATACTCGCTGACCGTTCCTACACATGACGGGTCCTACGGAATACTGGCACATCACCATAATGTTATAACAGCAGTTGTGCCTGGACTGCTCTATTTTACCGACAGTGAAAATGTAACTCAGACGGTAGTTGTTTCCAACGGAATTGTAAAAGTTGAAAAAAACAATGTTCTCATATTGGTTGAAACGGCGGAACGTCCTGAGGAAATTGACGAAAACAGAGCAAGACGCGCCGCAGAGGCCGCAAAGGAAGAGTTGTTGCAGAAAAAAGGAATTCTCGAATATCATATTGCACAAAAAAATATGGCTCGTGCGATAAGCCGTCTGAAAGCTAAAAATAAAAACTATAATTTATAAAGTGAAAAACACCAACAACCTGTTGGTGTTTTTTTAAATTTATTATGTAAAATGGATATAAAAAGCAGAACACGAATCTATTTCTGTTCCGCTTTGCTTTTTTTGCAGTCTTTACTCTGGCTAAAGACATTTAATAACAACTGACTTAAAAGCTCATTTTTGTTTTCAGTCAAGTTAATGAAACTTAGTTCAAAAGAATTTTTCAAAAAAATCACTCCTCTTTCTATTATATGATAAAAAGAGGAGTTTAATGCTTATTTTACGATGATTTTGTGATAAACTTTTTTACCTTTTTTGATTATAAATTCAGTTTTGGAAGAATCTTCAAAAACAAAATCAAGCGAAGCTTTTTCACCGTCAACGGAAACGCCGCCCTGCTGAACAAGTCGTCTTGCCTCGGATTTTGACGGGCAAAGATTTGCAGCCACGAGTACGTCCATAATGTTCATGCCGATAACTTCAAGCTCGGTCGAAGGCATATCTGCCGGAGCACCGCCTGCGGAGAATAAGTTTGTCGCGGTTTCCTGGGCGGCAAGAGCGTTTTCCTCGCCGTGAACAAGCTTTGTAACCTCAAATGCAAGGCGTTTTTTAGCTTCATTAAGCTGAGAACCTTCCCATTTTTCCATTTCTTCAATTTCTTTAAGGTCAACAAACGTTACAAGTTTTAGGAATCTGCAGACGTCGGCATCGTCAACGTTTCTCCAATATTGATAGAAATCATAGGGAGAAACCTTTTCGGGGTCAAGCCAGAGCGCGCCTTTGGCAGTTTTACCCATTTTTTTGCCTTCACTGTTTGTAAGCAGGGTAAAGGTCATACCGAAAACCTGGTCAGCTTCTTTACGGCGAACAAGGTCGATACCGCCTAAAATGTTGCTCCACTGGTCGTCGCCGCCCAGCTCAAGTTTACATCCGTAAGTTTTGTAAAGCTGCAAAAAGTCATAGCTTTGCATAAGCATATAGTTAAATTCAAGGAAGGAAAGCCCCTTTTCAAGACGGGACTGGAAGCATTTTGCCCTGAGCATCTCATTTACCGAGAAGCAAGAGCCGATATCACGGAGAAACTCAATATAGTTAAGCTCTAAAAGCCAGTCGGCATTATTTACCATAATTGCTTTATTGTCTGAAAAATCAATAACCGATGAAAGCTGTTTTTTGAAACATTCACTATTGTAGTTGATGGTTTCACGAGTCATCATCTGACGCATATCGGTTCTGCCCGAAGGGTCACCCACCATAGCCGTTCCCGCGCCGATAAGTGCGATTGGAGTGTGGCCTGCGTTTTGCATATGACGCATTACAACCATCTGAAGAAAATGACCTACATGAAGACTGTCGGCAGTCGGGTCAAAGCCTATATAAAATTTTACTTTCTCTTTTCCAAGTAATTCGCGAAGCTCATCCTCGTGTGTTACCTGAGCGATAAGTCCGCGCGCTTTCAGAGTGTCAAATACATTTTCCATAATTGTTCTCCTTGGTATAAATTGTTATTTAATAATTCTATCATATTAATTGCGATATTTCAAGTGCAAATTTTCTAAAGTTTTCCGACAGTCACCTTTTTTGCAGTCGCCGAGGCGTGAAGAACAAAGCTGTCCCCAAGCGAGAGCATTACATGGCCGGGCATATATATTATGTCGGCGGGTTTTGCAAGGTATGCGTTTTCTGCCGGATAGGCGGAAACAGGGAAGGTAACCTTTGCCTGCTCGCCGCTTGAACGGGGCAGGATTATGCCAAAGCAGGCAAAAGAGTGCATTATAAGGGAGGAGCAGTCAAGCCCGCATGACTTTTCCCCCCAATCATAGGGAGTATCTAAAAATTTAATTGCCTGCGACAGTAGGTTGTTGCGGGAAAAGGGAAGATATCCGATATGACATCCTTCTTTAACAGGGCAACTTTTAAAGTGCAGCACGTTGTCGTCAAGATATGGTATTCTAAGCAGTCCACAGTCAAGTGGAATTTTGCATGACATATAATACTCTTCGCCACAGAGATTAAGGTTCGGTTCGGTTACCACGCAAAACTTTTCGGGAAAGAAAAGCTCCCCGGCTTGTTTGTGAGAGATAATTGCAATGGCATCTGCGGGGACCCAGCCTGTTGCGACGTGGGATTTTATAAACAGATAGTCGTCCCATTTGTTCATCACCTTCACAAGTGAAAAGGGGAGCAGGGCAGATTCTTGATTTTGGTCAAATCCGTCAAAATCAAGATTTTCGGTTTCACCGTGAACGCGGCGTACATTGCAACGCTTTACAGAAAGACCGAGCACAGCATTTGGGTCGGAAAATAACAGGTTTTTCATATATCCCTCCGAAAACAAAACCGCCGGGAGTTTTTCCGGCGGCTTTCAGCTATTTACAGGTTGTTTATCAGCCGCTCAGCAACGATGACAGCGGTCGTCATCAATATCGTTTTTCGGAGGATAGAATTCGTCAAACGGAAATTGTATTTTGTCAAATAAAGCACAGGCATCGTCGTCGGATGTATCTACGCAATCCTTTTGAGGCAGGCAGTAGTCATAATATGGTATGAGCAACTGAATGCATCTCTGCAGGCGTGTGATAACAAAAATTCCGATTGTAACATAAATTCTCTGAACTTCATTTTGAGTGCAAAGATTTCCGCCTATAGTTTTTAATATCCAATCGGGAATATCCGATGCAGAAATGGATACATCGCTGTCGCTGTTTTCACAGCATTTG
>JBAYOS010000099.1:0-6383 GCA_041678125.1 Monoglobales bacterium | reverse complement strand
TTTCACCGGTTTTCTTTTGTTTATTCTCGAGGACCGCCTGCTCATCATATTCTGCCGCTTCACGCTCGACAAAGGTGATAGCGCCTGTAGGACAAGCGGGGAGACAATCTCCCAGTCCGTCGCAGTAATCGTCGCGCAAGAGCTTTGCTTTCCCGTCTACCATGCCAATCGCACCTTCGTGACAAGCCTCTGCGCAAGCACCGCAACCATTACATTTTTCTTCATCAATATTAATTATTCTTCTTCTTATCATGATTTTAACCTCCTAGTTAGATACTTTGTTTTTCTACTCATACTATAGCAAAGAAAAAATGAAAAGTATGTTTGAATTCAAACAAAAATATAAAAAACGAAATTTTTCTTGAAAATTTTTTACTGGTGTGATACAATTATAATATAAATATTTGAAATCAAACGAGGTTATGCTATGGAACAATATTTATCTCTTATGAGAAACAGCTCCATTTTTATGGGAATGAACGATGACGAGATCAGATCAATTCTAAAGTGTCTTGATGCAAAAAAGATAGACTACGCAAAAGGAGACTATATTTTAAGAGTTGGAACAAGTACCGAGCATATGGGTCTTTTACTCTCGGGGGCTGTCTTAATAATTCAGGAGGATATTTGGGGACGGAGAAGCATTATGGACATGATTTCTCCCGGCGATTTTTTTGCCGAGCATTTTGCGGCATCGGCGGGGAGCGTGCTGAGTGTGAGCGTTGTTGCGGACAGCGACTGCTCTGTTATGATGCTGAACATTAACCATATTTTATCAAACTGCCCGACCGCCTGCTCACACCATTCGCAGGTAATCCGCAATCTCGTGTCAACGCTTGCAAGAAAAACACTTCGGTTCAACAATAAAATTACGCACATGAGCAAGCGGTCAACGAGGGACAAGTTACTGTCCTTTTTATCATCCGAGGCAATCAGAAACAACAGTCTAAGTTTCACTATACCATATGACAGACAAAAGCTCGCCGATTATTTATGTGTGGAAAGAGCCGCCATGTCGGTGGCTTTATCGGCTCTCCAGAAGGAAGGTCTTTTGTCATATAAAAAGAACCGCTTTGTGCTTCACACTAATATTGATGACAAAATATAGACTGTAGCGAGTTTTTGCAGGCAACCGCATTGGTTGTCTGATTTTTCAGACTTGCATAAGGTCGAATTATGTGATAGAATGTAGAAAGACTTTTGACAAAACGGTCTTTAAATTGGAGGAAGTATGAAAAATAATTTTTTTAAAAGTTCGGTAATTGTTGCAATTACTGCGCTTTTTTGTTGCGCACTCTGGGGCAGTGCGACTCCTTTTATAAAGGTGGGGTATCAGCTTGTTTTACCAGAGAAAAACACTGCATCGACAATGCTTTTTGCCGGAATCAGATTTACTCTTGCAGGTATTATAACCGTTATTATTTACAGTATCGCAAGGCGCAGATTTTTGTTTCCCAAAAAGGAAAACATTATAAAAATAGCAAACGTGTCAGCCTTTCAGACTGTTTTGCAATACATATTTTTTTATGTGGGACTTGCCAACACCACAGGGGTTAAAGGGACGGTAGCAAGCGGCTCATCGGCTTTTTTTGCCGTGCTTATCGCAGGCTATTTGTTCAAGCTTGAAAAGGTTACATTGAAAAAGATTTTTGCCTGCATAATCGGTTTTTTGGGGATTGTGCTTATAAACTTAAACGGGCTTGACTTTAATATGAATTTCACGGGTGACGCATTTGTTATTTTCTCCGCAGTTGCGGGGGCTGCATCTTCTGTGCTCGCAAAAAAGTATTCAAAATTTGAAGATCCCGTCGTTATAAGCGGATACCAATTTATTTTAGGCGGAATTGTTATGATGGCAATAGGATTAATGTTCGGCGGCTCTGTTGCTTTTGACAGTCTAAAGGCAGTCGGAGTTATAATCTATCTTGCATTTTTATCCGCAATCGCATATTCACTTTGGGGAGTGCTGTTAAAATACAATCCAGTTTCCAGGGTCACGATTTACAGCTTTATGACGCCCGTTTTCGGCGTACTGCTCTCAAGTATTATGCTTGCCGAAGAATCTGCAGTAGCACCTTTAAACCTGGTTGTTACACTTATACTCATATCCACGGGAATAATAATGCTCAACTACAAAAAAGAAGGATAGTCAATGAAAATAAATCAGGACCTGTTAAAACAGGTCCTTTTATTTATTTAATTACACACCGCTGTACGCGGAAAATCCGCCGTCAACGGGGATTACTACTCCGTTTACAAAGCTGGAAGCGTTTTTATTGAGAAGGAACAGCAGAGTTCCGATAAGCTCATCAGGCTCACCGAACCTGCCCATAGGTGTGGCGGCAAGAATTTTTTCTGTTCTTGCAGTGGGTGTACCGTCCTCGTTAAAGAGCAGTTTTTCATTTTGTTTTGTAACGAAAAATCCTGGGGCAATAGCATTACAACGAATGTTTGTTTTCGAAAAATGTACCGCCAGCCACTGAGTGAAGTTTGAAATTGCCGCTTTTGCACCGCTGTATGCAGGTATCTTGGTAAGTGGCGTAAATGCGTTCATGCTTGAAATATTGATGATAGAAGCATCGGCTTTATCAAGCATATCTTTGGCGAAAACCTGAGTCGGAAGAAGTGTTCCGAGGAAGTTTAAATTGAACACAAACTCAACTCCCGACCGGTCGAGGTCGAAAAAGGTTTTGATGTTTCCCAAATCCTCAGGGGAAAAATATTCATTGTCGGTTGTAGCCTTGGGGTTGTTGCCGCCCGCACCGTTAATTAAAATGTCGCAACTACCCAAATCCCCCGAAATTTTAGTGTGGGCGGCTTCAAGACTTCCCTTGTCAAGCACATTGCACCCATAAGCTTTAACATTTTCGCTGCCTATTTCCTCAGCGACAGATTTTGCGGCTTCCTCATTTAAATCGAGAAGTGCAATTTTTGCGCCTGTGAGCGCAAGAGCTTTTGCAAACATTCCGCAAAGCACGCCACCTGCGCCCGTTATAACAACTGTTTTTCCGGTTAAATCTATTTCAAATGGTAGTTTCATTTTTTCACCCTCTTTTCAAGTGCTTCCCAGATTCCCGCCATATACATTGCGCCCAGCGCTCTGTCATAAAGCCCGTAACCGGGTTTTCCCGTTTCGCCCCATATCATTCTGCCGTGGTCGGGTCTGAGGTAACCCTTAAATCCGCAGTCGTGGTACGCTTTCAAAATTTCGACCACGTCAAGCGACCCGCATTCGGACAAATGGCAGCTTTCCTCAAATGAGCCATCCTCTAAGATTTTTATGTTGCGGACATGGGCAAAGTGAATTCTGCCCATTTTCCCGTATTTTCTCACCATTGCGGTATAATTGTTGAATCTGGCGCAGCCGAGACTGCCGCTGCATAAAGTCAGACCGTGGTGTGTGTCATCGTAAATTGACAAAAACATGTCGATATTTTCTTCGGTAGTAATAATTCTCGGAATCCCGAAAATACTCCAGGGCGGGTCGTCCGGATGGATTGCCATATTGACGTCACATTCTGCCGCAACGGGAATGATTTCCTTTATAAAATGTTCGAGATTTGCCCACAGACCATCCTCGCCGATTTCCTTATATTCGGCAACCAGTTCTGTTATTTGCTCGGGAGAATAGGAGGAATCCCAGCCGGGCAAAGTCATTTTAGTGGGGTCCATTTTATCAACATCCTCCCGGTAGAAAACAAGGGCGTTTGAGCCGTCGGGCAAGGGCTGGTCAAGTCTTGAACGGGTCCAGTCAAACACAGGCATAAAATTGTAGCAAATACAATCAACTCCCGCTTTTGAAAGGTTTCTTATTGTGGTTTTGTAATTGTCTATGTAACGTTGAAAGTCTCGTTTCCCCAGTTTAATATCCTCGTGAACAGGAACACTTTCAATAACAGAAAGCTCAAGACCGCTGGATTCAATCTCATTTTTGAGCTGCATTATGCGTTCGTATGGCCAGACCTCGCCGACAGGAATATCATAAATTGCAGATACGATACCCTTTATACAGGGGACCTGTCTGATTTTTTCAAGTGTTACGGGGTCATCTGTGCCATACCACCGAAACGTCATTTTCATATTTTAATTTCCTTTCCGCCTGATTTTGCGCTTTCGTACATTGCAAACATTGTCAGCATGGTATTTTTTATCGAGTGGGGGGAGAAGAATTCGCCCCTTTCATAATAGTTTTTAAACAGCTTTTCGTGACTTTTGCCCCAATAGCTTTTGCCATATTCAGATTTTTCGTCCTCCATAATAAGCTCGCCGTCCAAATATAGCTTTGAGTCAATATAACGAACAAAGCCTTTTTCAAAAACAAATTCAAGCTGGGGAGCGGAGCTGTCAGAATAGGCGTTTGTGGCAAAGAAAATTCCCGACAGACTGTTTTCAAAATTAAGCCGTGCAGAAAAAGTATCCTCAACCTCAATTTCGTCGAGTGAAAAGTTTGTCATAACAGCACGCAGTGATTTAATATCCCCTGCAATATATCCCATAAGGTCAAGCGTATGAACGGCCTGATTTATAAGCACTCCACCGCCTTCCGTGTCCCAATTCCCGCGCCACTTATCACGATTGTAATAATCCATGGTACGCTGCCATGTAAGAATACCTTTGACGGCAAGGAGCTTTCCCAAACCTTGCGAAAGTTCCTTTATTTTCTCTATACAAGGGTTAAATCTGTTTTGTAATATCACGCAAACCTTACCGGAATTTTCAAGAGCAAGAAGCTCTGTATACTCTTTTTTTGTCATGGTAACGGGTTTTTCACAGACAACCTCTTTGCCTGCCGAAAGAGCCTTTTTTATCATTTCAAAGTGAAGATAATGAGGTGTGCAAATATGCACACTGTCAATATTTTCATCGCTAAGCATAAGGTCAAAATCAGTGTAGGTTTTGACCTCAAAGCTATCTGATGCGATTTTCAGTTTCTCAGGGTTTACATCACAAACCGCATAAAGTCTAACGCTTTCTACCGGTTCAAGTGCTTTTGCGTGGGTAGGGCCGATTGCGCCATATCCGACGATAGCTGCATTTTTCATAATATTACCTCAGATTAATATGTTCCTGTGGTGTCGGAAACAACCTGTTTTTCCTCTTTTTTCACTGCTGAGTTCTTAATTTTCTCCTGAAGAAGCTCATAGAACTTTTCATCGGGGAAGTTTTTCACGTCAACGGTTTCACCTGTCCAGGCGCTAAGATGCATAGCATTTGAAATTGTAAGACCGTGAATGCCCTCCTCACCCTTCGCCAAAAGCTCGGTTCCGTCTAAAACCGCAGAAGCAAAGTTTTTAAGTATGCCAACGTGCTGTTCGCCGCTGTGAGGGGGAGTGTGCACGTCACAGGTCCAATATTCAAGCGACCCGAAGGAACTTTTATTTGCTTTGTTAAATTCCCGTTCTGATTTAATATTACGTTTGAAAGAAATCTTATCGTTTTCAACAACTACAATGCCCATATCGCAGGCAATTTCAAGTCTGTTTGTTCCCGGAGACTCTGCCGTTGAGGTTATATAGTGTCCGATAGTCCCGCTATCATATTCCATAAAAGCGGTAACCTCGTCCTCAACTTCAATGTTATAGTATTTCCCAAATCCCATTTTAGCATAAATCCTGTCGGGCATACCAAACACCCACTGCCACAAATCAAGCTGGTGAGGGTTCTGGTTTATAAGTGTGCCGCCGCCCTCATCCTTCCAGGTTGAACGCCATGTGCTGCTGTCGTGATATGCCTGAGGTCTGTACCAGTTGGTAATTATCCATGTTATTCTTTTTATATGGCCGAGGTCGCCGCGCTGAACCATTTGACGCATTTTCTGGTAAACGGGGTTTGTTCGCTGATTGTACATAATTCCGAAAAGTTTGTCGGATTTTGCAGCCGCCTCGTTCATTTCCTTAACCTGTTTTGTGTAAACTCCCGCGGGTTTTTCTATGATTACATTAAGTCCGTATTCGAATGCAAGCATTGCAAGAGGGGGGTGAGAATAGTGATATGTAGCAATGATTACAGCGTCACAGCTGCCGCTTTTATAAAGCTCCTCGGCAGTTTCAAATGCGGGAATATCGGGATAAAGCTCCTTTGCCGCATCCCGTCGTGACTTCGAAATATCGCAGATAGCACCGATTTCCATATTGGGAACAAGTCCGCTGCGTACGTTTTTCGTGTGAGCGGTGCCCATATTACCAAAACCGATTACACCAAGTTTCACTTTAGTCATTTTCATGCTCCTTTTTTGTCCGTAAAATTATTCAGAATATTAACAAGTGAGTTGTATGCGAGTGTAAATGTGCCAAGTCCGCCTTCGGGGAGTCCTTTCAAAAGATCACCTGTTTCAAGAGCTGATAAGCCAACAAACTGTCCGAGGTGGGGTTCAAGGCTTAAAT
>JBAYOS010000098.1:0-6391 GCA_041678125.1 Monoglobales bacterium | reverse complement strand
GTATTTCCCTGTAATGAAATCAAGAAAACCGCTTGGGAAGTATTGCAAAACTTTGACCACGCTCTTGTTTTAAGAGAAGATGATCCCTTGCTTCCTGCGATCCTCAGCGTTTACGAAGCTCAGGGCATCAAGGACGGCGCACCCTCCAATAAGCAAAAGGGTCCTGCTTTTAAGACAGAGCTTGCGACAGCTTATCCTGAATGCCGTCTGGTTGTCACAAAAGAAACGATGACGGTTGAGGGCATGATTAAAATCGTTTACGATTTACTTAAGGACAAGCTGAACATCGTGAAGCTCACATTTACGAGTGGCGTAAATGGCGCGACAGAAGTGTATGAGCTTAAAAATGATATAGATCGCTGCCCGTTATGCGGCATTGCGTTAAATGAAAATGGCGTTTGCCCCAAATGCGGATACAAAAAATAATTTGATATGAGTTAATAATGGCGCTCTATGCATATTTTGCATAGAGCGTTTTATTTGTTTTAGAAATCAGGATAAAAAAGTTGATTTTTATTTATAAGTATGATATAATTAAAAAAAATAAACTGCGCTGCGAGATTTTCTTTCAGCAAAGTGAAAAAATCTGTTTCTGACACAAAGATTATCTGAAGTGAAAGGCCAAAAAAATGTTTCGTATTCATGCGCCTTTTATAGGCGCATTTTTTTATAATACGGCCAGTAATCGACATGGAGGTGTATGATGAAAAAGTTAATCGATAGATTAGAGAAAAATAAAATACTGTCGCGCGAGGAATTTACGGAGCTTATCGAAAACCGCGACGATGAGACAAAGGAATACCTTTTCGAGCGTGCGCGGGCTGTAAGACAAGCAGTGTATGATTTAGATGTGTATATGCGCGGTTTGATCGAATTTACCAACTACTGTAAAAATGACTGCTTCTATTGCGGCATACGCAAAAGCAACCTAAGTGCGCAGAGATACCGCTTGACAAAAGACGAGATACTGTCCTGTTGTCGGCAAGGATATGAACTTGGTTTTCGCACATATGTGCTCCAAGGAGGCGAAGACCCCTATTATACCGATGAAATGATAACAGATATTGTTAGCGCCATCAAATCTGAGTTTCCTGATTGTGCGGTAACCCTCTCATTCGGTGAGAAAAGCTATGAAAGCTACAAAGCCTTTTTTGAGGCAGGCGCCGACCGTTATCTTTTGCGACACGAAACGGCAAACAGGGAGCATTACGCAAAGCTGCATCCAGACAAAATGTCTTTCAGCAAACGTCGGCAGTGCCTGTTTGACCTGAAAGAAATCGGCTATCAGGTAGGCTGCGGATTTATGGTGGGCTCGCCCTACCAAACGGCGGAATGTCTTGTGGACGACTTGCTTTTTATAAAGGAGCTGGAGCCTCATATGGTAGGTATCAGCCCGTTTATTCCGCACCACGAAACACCTTTTGCATCAGAAAAGGAAGGACCGCTTGAGCTCACCCTGTTTTTGTTGGGAATAATTCGATTGATGTTGCCGGAAGTGCTTCTGCCATCCACCACTGCGCTGGGAACAATCCATCCGCAGGGTCGTGAACAGGGCGTTCTTGCGGGAGCAAATGTAGTTATGCCCAACCTTTCGCCCGTAAGCGTCCGTAAAAAGTATATGCTCTATGATAATAAAATCTGTACGGGTGACGAGGCGGCGGAATGCCGTATGTGCATGCAGCGACGCATTGAAAGCATAGGCTACCGTCTTGCTGTTACGAGAGGAGATCACAAATCGGTGCAAACGGAGCCTCAAGAAAGTAAAAACTGACGAAAAGTGAAGCACCACCGCCGTTCGGCGGTGTGCTTTTTCCTATATCTCCAAAAAAACTGCCCTTCAAAACAGTATTTATACAATCTATTTCATTGTTTCTTTTTATTCTTTTCAAAATACATATTGGCATCCATTCGGCTTAAAAAATCCTTATATGTCTCTTTCGATAAATATTTGGCATATCCCAAACTATAGTCGAGAACATAGTCAAGACCGGAAGAGCGATTAAAATTTTCTACTGATTTTCTCAGTTCCGAAATATAGTCATCTATGGATTCATCTTTATTAAGTTTCAATATTATGACAAATTCATCGCCGGCATATCTGGCAATAAAACTATCCGGAGTTGAATGTTTCTTAAGAATTCCCGAAAACATCGCTAATGCTTTATCGCCTTCAAAATGACCGTAGTTATCGTTAATACATTTGAAATTATCCATATCAAGCATTAAACCGTAGAGATCTTTATCACCTTTTAGTTTTTTCAACTCGGATTCCAAGTAAAAGACAAGGTGACTGCGGTTGCTGAGCCCTGTGAGATAATCGGTTACATTCACTTCGTTCTGCACACTGATATACACGATAACAAGGGATATAGCCAAGGCAGAACAAACAAGTGATAACCCATACCAAGTGGCTTGAATAAAAGTACAAATCATGGGAATAAACATATAAGACAAAATCGGATAGAAATTTTTTCTTGAGATGTTTTTTTGGTTCTTAACAGTTATTATTATAGAGTATAAGCCGTATAAAATCGCAAGGAGGAAGGGAAAAAATGAAAATGGTTCATTTCTTTCAAAAAGATTATTCTGATTAACCGTGAAATAAACTTTATGGAAGATTGAGGACATGCTTGCCAGAAAATTAATCACAAAGGGAATCAAAGCATAGGCAATTAGTGTTTTTAGTCTTTTTTCATCCTTATATATCTTAAAATCAACAAATACCGCCCAAACCAACCCGCATAGCGGAGAAATAGCATAAAGCAAAGCGTTTGTTATTTTGTTAAGCTCATAGGCTAAAATAAAGGTTTTATTGTCAATATACCAAGAGAACCCATCAATTAAGGTTACAACAATAATTGTAACAATCAATGAATTAAATATTCTTTGGTCCAGTGTTTCATAATTTTTTCTCTTAAGATTATTTATCAAAATAATCAGCATTAAAATGAGAGTGAAGGAATCCAAAAAAATATTTGTAAAATGGTACATAGACTTCACCTACCTTGCTTATATATTCAAGTATATTTTTTATTATACACTATAAAAAAGAAAAAATAAATATTTTTTTTAAAATATTTGTTGTTAACGCATGGGTGGCAGTAAGCAAAAGTCATATGGACTATGCCCGAAAATGAAAGACCCCCATATGGGGGTCTTATTCATTAAATACTGCTATGATTCTTCGGCATCCTGTTCTACAACCTCTTCAACAGCCATTTTTTCTCTCTGATTCGCAGTACAATTTCTTCTTTGTCAACCTGCAAATCAATTTTATCACTCATCAGCTCCGGAATGTCGCCGACAGTGATAATGCTGCCTGCCTTCATACCGTCGACATCAATTGTTATTGTGTCAATCATATCTTCGGGCAAGGAAGCGTAAGGGATTTCCATCAACATTTTTTCCAGCGATTCCGTAATTATTTCAGCATTTTTAAGAACAATATGGATTACACTATTGACCTTTTGGTCTGTCTTTAAAGCCTGGAAACTGATATTAAGGATTTCGTTATTCAGCGTGTTTACCATTTTTTCCTTAATCTGCACCGGAATAATCTGTCCGTCAAGGCTGAGGTTTATTTTACTGCCTTCACGTTTGTTACGAAACAGCTTACGGGCAGTTCCTTCATCCATTTGAATTGAAATAGAATCGGGCAACGGACCGCCATAAACACTTCCCGGAACAATACCTGAGTGTCTTAACTGTTTTGCCTTGATTGAAAAGTCTCTCTTTGCTACTGTAATAGTATTCATTTTCATTCCTCCCAATAAATATTTTTTTATTAACATAAGCAATATATGCATAGGCACATTGCCTCTTTATGAAAAAAAGAAGGGGTTTTCATACAACACCACAAAGTGAAATACCAAAAGCCCTTCTTAAAAGACGGTTCTTTTTATTAAGTTTTTCTTATATCTATATTATATCACAAAAATATACGTTTTGCAAGTCTTTGCGTCTTTTTATATTTTACCGTGTTTGTTTTTATATTTGCCCGGAGAAACGCCGATAATTTTTATAAAATTTTTTGTGAAATAACTTTGGTCTTTATAACCTACCATATTTGCAACATCGGCAATAGAAAGGGAGCTGTTTAGCAATAAAAATGTACTTTTTTCTATGCGCGTTTTATTGATATAGTCTGACAAAGCGATTTTCATTTCTTCTTTAAATATTTTACTGACGTATATTTTACTCAGATAAACGTGTTTTGCAATGTCATCAAGTGAGATTTTGTGCATATAGTTGTTTTTGATATACGCAGTAATTTTATATATTACGTCTGCGTGTTTAACTGCATTAAACTCAAAAACGTAATCAACAAATCTTCTTATAATGCCGGACAACCATATGCTGAGCTGCTCAAGAGAATCAAAACTTTCTATCTCGGATATGTAGTTTGTATTTTGACTTAAAATCTGATATATATCCGCGCCGGCTTCTATAACGGACCTTGAAAGTAATGATATCAGCTCTATTACTCTTGCCTTAATTATTTTCAAATCACCGTTGGAGTAAAAGAAGATTTGTCCCAACAGCTTGTTTAAAAGTTCCCTTGAATGTGTATTATCGTGCTCTACGATTGATTTCTGCAATTCTTTTTCAAGCTCAAAAGGATATTCATTATCAGGCATTACCAGTTCTAATTCCTTATAAATAGTATTTAAAAAATCTTCTTTTGAATCACTTGACACTATTTTACTGATTTTCGGGACGAACATCGCCGAAACAATATTTGCTACATCGTTTACTTTTTTTGTTGAAAGATTGGGTAAATTCGGTGAGTTTATAAAGTCATCAGGATCTCCCATCAGTATGGGTCCGCAAATAACTCCGGTACGAAAAACTGACATATCGTCGAATACAGGCACAGCAATAAATATGTAACCGCAAGGGCAATAGTAAATATATTTGTTATCCCAGCGCACTGATTCGTAGCAACCGTAAAGGTGAGTGTTGATAAAATCACATTTTTCCGGACAATTCAGGCAATACAATGAGGAAGGGCTATCAAAACATTTTAACGATATATCAAACAAATTACAATCAATGTCAAATGCAGATGCAATGTGTTTTTGATACTTTTTTATCAATTTATCCATATGATGAGACATCCTTTCAACTAATCTGATTGTGCCAGTATGGTAAAATATCATTATTTTTTGTACTATTTTGTCCTGTTAAAATCAAAGTGTTGACTTTAATAAACTATTTTGATATTATGCAAATTGAGAGGTAATGATATGTTTAAAATTACAGTTAAAAATAACGATACAGAAAAATCCTTAACCTTTTCCGAACCGATATTATTATCCGAGGCTTTGGAAAGATTCGGAATAAATCAACACAAGCCTTGCGGCGGCAAAGGGATTTGTAAAAAGTGCATGGTTACCGCAAACACAAAAGAGGTTTTAGCATGTCAAACATATGCAAGTGATGACACCTATATTGATTATAACACAAATGAGGGTGACATTCAAGGGCTTAAAGAAGGTTACATGACTTTTTTTGACAAACAGCCTTTGGTAACAGAAGGTTACGGGTTAGCGGTCGACATAGGCACAACAACAATTGCGGGATTATTATATAAGTTCCCCGAATGTGAAATAATAGAGAGTATGGCGATTGCCAACACACAAGCTGCTTACGGCGCTGATGTTATATCACGAATTGAGTTTTCAAGCAGCGGAGGGTTAGACAAACTGCAAAAATGCGCTGAAGATCAAATTGAAAAATTGAGCTGCGGCTATAAAATTGATAAATATGTCATAACCGGAAATACTACCATGCTTCATTTGTTGACGGGGCTTGACCCCGCTTCAATAGCGGTAGCACCCTATGAACCGAAAACGTTATTCGGTTTCTGGCAGGATAATGTTTTTTTGCCTAAATGTATATCCGCTTATGTAGGTGCCGATATGACCTGTGCAATACTTTCAAGCGGTATATTGGACGACAAAACATCCTTTTTGGTTGACATAGGTACAAACGGTGAAATGGCATTATGGCATGGCGGCACTCTTGTTTGCTGTTCCACAGCGGCAGGCCCAGCATTTGAAGGCGGCGTTATATCGCAGGGAACTCTTGCAATTTCAGGTGCGATTGACAAGGTGTTTATTGAAAATGGTGAGGTTAAATATACCACCATTGACGATAAAAAACCGATTGGCGTTTGCGGAACAGGACTTATAGATGCAATTTCCTGTATGAAAAACCTCGGTGTTTTAGAAGAAAGCGGCTATCTGGAAGAGGATTTCCAGATAGGGAACAGCGGTGTTTACATTACCGCAAAGGATGTGCGCCAGGTTCAGCTTGCAAAGGCTGCTATCCGCGCGGGAATTGATACGCTGCTTCATGAATGTAATATAGATTGCGCCGAAATAGAACG
>JBAYOS010000097.1:0-6406 GCA_041678125.1 Monoglobales bacterium | reverse complement strand
TGAAATTATAAATATCCAAAAGTTCGGAGACAAGCCTTTCATCGCTGCCGTTACCAAGCCATTTAGAAAGATGCGAAAATGCCTCCCCGTTCTCCGCATACATTTTTTCAAGCATTTCTTCTGCCGCCTGCATCTTTAAAATATCTGACTCTGTTTTATCTGCAATGCGGACCGACGGGTCAATATCAACGAGATGAAAATTATTTTTTATTATATCAAGGCAAAATGAGTGAATGGTTGTAATGCTTGCTTTGCCGAGAAGTGTTATCTGCCTTTTCAAATGGTTTCTGACCTCGGCGGGAGTGCTCGGGTCTGATGCCGCCTCCATAATCTTTTTGCCGATTCTTTCCTTCATCTCGGATGCCGCAGCATTAGTAAATGTCACAATAAGAAAATCAGTCACTGAAACAGGTCTTTTTGTGTCGGTTACAGTCTGAAGAACTCTCTCCGACAAAACCGCCGTTTTACCGCTGCCCGCAGCCGCGGAAACCAAAATATCACAATCCCGGGTGTAGACTGCCTCTTTTTGTTTTTCAGTTAAACTAAACATTTTCTTCACCCTCTTTACTGATTTGATACATGACCTCTTCTTTTTGCAGTTTTTCTAAAACATTGTACCTGCCGCCGCACTCCTCATCAAACAGGCAAAGATACTTAAAATCGCAGTAGTCACAACCCTTGCTGTCGCCGTATTTACTCGGAGTTATGGCAATTTTGCCGTCCAGAATCGATCTGCCGATTTTTTTGATATACCTGTTAATATGTTTCTGCATATCACGAAATCCCTCGGCAGAAATAACCGAAGAGTTTTTGGAAAGCGTTCCGTCTTTATTGCGTTTTACGGGGATAATTCTGCTTTCCCTGTCGCCGCTTACATCCATCGCATTGATGATTTTATCGTCATCCAAAACAATTCCCGACATTTTGTGTTCTTTTGCGATAATATTTGAAATATCCTCGTCGGCTATGTCCTCTGGCACATCAACTGTCGGGTCAAAAAGGCGGAAATATAATATTCCTGCAGGCTGAGCCCCCGTTTCCTCACACATTCTGTCAAGATATGCCACAAGCTGAATCTGCAGTCCGTAAAACATATATGGGAAGTCAAAGTTTTTCTGGCCTGACTTGTAATCTATTACACGCACATATTTATTGCCTTCATCGTCATAATAAATATCCGCCCTGTCAACCTTGCCCCGGAGCTTTATTTTTTTGCCGCCAATGTCAAATGTAAGCGCGCTGTAGTTTTTCCCCATACCGAATTCTATTTCATATCCGAGCGGCTCAAACTTGCCCGCTTTCAAATGCTCGGCAATATACATGACCGACTGTTCAATCATTTCTTTAATGCGCGCAATGGCCTTTACTTGAGAAATTGAGGTATATTCGAACCTTTTCTCAAGCTCAATCACAAGTTCATCCGCAACTTTAACCGATTCTCTTTTCAGAAAATCATCGGGCGCACTTTTCCAGGTATATCCGTTGTCCACTATCCTTGCGGACAGCTTTTCTATCGCTTCATGCATAATACTGCCCGTATCCGCAACGGAAATCTCGGCCTTATCCCTCGGTCTGAGTTTAAGAATATAATTCGCATAGTGGGCAAACGGGCATCTTGCATACTGCTCAATAGAAGAAACCGAGACGTTCAGTTCATCTTTATAGAGCCTGTCCGTCAAATCTGAAGTCAGATTGTTTGCTCTTGGTGCAAATTTCAACGTGCTTTCAAGCAAATTATATCTTCTACTCCAACTTTCATTCTGCTTATACCACTCACCCGCCATAACCCACTTATCGGACAGTTTTTTGCCCTGACGGAGATTTACGGCATATTTTGCAAAAGACGGTCCGGGTCTCACAATTTTTTCATCGCCGTACATTCCTCCCGAAACAACATGGCTCTGCACTTCAAGTTCGGGGAAAAAGCCCTTGATTCTTTTTACCGTAACAGACGGGAATCTGGCTCCTCCGCTTGTATCCCCAATCGGGTAGCTGATATATAATTTATTCTCGGCGCTCAAAAAAGCTTTGAGTGTAATATAGTTTTCCTCTATAGCCTTTGTCAAGGTGTCCTGAGCAAGCTCGATTCCCAGTCCCTCAAGCACTCCCCTGTCCCTGTCGGACAACAGTCCCTCCGTCTGCATAATTGACGGGTAAACACCATCATTTGCGCCGACGACAAAAACATATTTTTCAGAGCTGTCGGAAATGTTTTCGGGCACTGTCACCGATACTACGTCAACATTTGTCGGAACAATGCTTATTTCATGCACGGAAAGTCCCATGGTGAAAAGCTCGATAAACTCATCTGTGGACAGCTTTTCATCTCCCAACACCTCAACAACCTCGTCTAAGGTTTTCATAAGGAGCGACCAAACCCTGCCGTAATATGCCGCAGTCTGAGGCTCGTTTTCCTTAAACCGTTCAATTAAGCCGCTGATTTTATCAAAAATGTTTATTTCACAGATAAAATCATATAACGCCGCACATTTGTCCCTGACGGTTTTCGCTCCCGACAAAGAGTTTTTCAGTGTGATTATCGGCTCCGTGACCTTTATTCTTACTTCATTTATTTTTTCAAGAAATTGCTCATCGCTGTCGAATATTTTTGAAACGTAGGGTAAATACTGCCAATCCTTAAGCCAGCTGTTGCCGCGTATTCCCGTGGCAATAATATAGTTTTCAAGCAAGTCGGTTTCGAAGCTTTCAATGTTTGTAAAACCGCTTTTGAGATATGTAAAAACGCTTTCATAGGTAAAATTGTTTTTCACAATTTCAAGTGCGGATAAAACCGCACAAAGGGCAGGCTGATTAGCCGCCTCAAGTTTTTTATCAATAAAAACAGGCACCTCATAGCCCTTGAAAACCGACTCGATAACAGGCATATATCTGTCCTTATCCCTTGCAATAACCATAATATCTTTGTACCGAGCGCCCGCTTTTACCATTTTAATAATTTCTTCTGCGACAAATTCAACCTCTTGATACTGCTCGGTAAACTCATGAATTTCAATATTCTCGGGAGCGCCCTCAAGCCTTGCATTTTCACCGTAAAGGAGATTTTTCAGTATAACCTCATTTTCGGGAATATTTTTAAATGACTGCCTTGTTTCCGCCTTTTCACTTGGTTTTTGTTCTATATGACTTAAAAGAGTGCCGAGCTTTTTCATACATTTTTTTTGCGAAATGTAAGTATCATTTTCCTCATCATCAGCGGTGAAAGAAAAAGCCATATCCGCATTTTCGCATAATGCTGAAATTACTCCCAGCTGGTCGGGAGTAAAGGTTTGAAATCCGTCAAAAATAAAAAGACAGTCTTTATAAATCTCAGGATTTGATTTTATCATAGCTTCAAGAAGACCGATTTCGTCCTGAGCATCCGAAAAGCCACATTCAAGAAAATCATTGTATGCCGAGTAAAGCTTTGCAATATCCGAAAGCTTGTGTTTAAGCGCGTCTGAAATCCGGTCCGAAACCCCGGTCAAATCCTCGGGTGAAATTTTGTAGGTTTTAAGCTCCTGTATCACGCTTGCCAGAACGTCCGAAAAGCCTTTATTTACCGCCGCTTTGGAAAGCATTTTCAGGTCTTTTTTATTTTTGAGGCATATATATGCCAAAATAACCCTTATTCCACCTGATGAAAGCTTTTTTAAGCCTTTTTCACCGACAATATTTGCCGTTTCATAGTATAGTTTTTTGAAAGATGTAACCTCAATGCTCTTTTCACTTACTGCTCCAAATTGATTTATTATTTTATTTTCTGCAGAAAAGGACAAATATTCGGGCACAACATAAAAAATATTTTTGTAGCGGCCGATGCATCTTTTCATCATATCGATACATTTTTCGGTCTTGTCCGTGCCATTTGGTCCATAAATGAATTTATAAGCCACATCTTCACCTTCTTTATATGTGTTTTAAATATGTTTCGTTTACGTGTCTTCTGAAATCTTCAAACCGATTTTCCTCGATTGCAAGTCTTATATCCTCCATAAGCGAGTTGTAAAACCACAGATTATGCAGAACGCAAAGACGCATTCCGAGCGATTCTCCCGCCTTTAACAGATGTCTTATATACCCTCTTGAGAAATTTTTGCAGGCGGGACAGCCGCAGTCGGGGTCGATAGGCTTCGGGTCTGTCATATATTTTTGATTCATAATATGCATATAGCCTTTGTTTGTAAAAATAGAGCCGTGGCGGGCGTTTCTGCTGGGCATTACGCAGTCAAAAAAGTCAATTCCTCTTGCCACCGCCTCAACTATGTTCACAGGAGTGCCCACGCCCATAAGATATCTCGGTCTGTCGTCGGGCATAAAAGGTTCAACCGCATCAATAATTTTATACATTACATCAGCCGTTTCCCCGACCGCAAGACCGCCGATTGCATAGCCGGGCAAATCAAGCTTTGCAATTTCCTTCATGTGATTTATTCTTAAATCCTCATATATTCCGCCTTGATTTATACCGAAAAGTATCTGATTTTTGTTAATGGTGCCTTCCTCGGCATTTAAGTTTTCCAGATGAATTTTACATCTTTCAAGCCACCTTGTGGTACGCTCGGACGAGTCTTTGACATACTCATAGGTTGACGGGTTTTCGACACATTCATCAAATGCCATCGCAATGGTTGATGCAAGATTGGACTGAATTTGCATACTTTCCTCAGGACCCATAAATATCTTTGCACCGTCAACATGAGAAGAAAAATATACGCCCTCTTCTTTAATTTTACGAAGGGTAGACAGCGAAAAAACCTGAAATCCGCCGCTGTCGGTTAAAATCGGTTTGTCCCAGTTCATGAATTTATGAAGTCCGCCAAGCTCATTTATTACCTTATCACCCGGTCTGACGTGAAGATGATAAGTATTTGAAAGCTCGACCTGACACTTTACGTCTTTTAGGTCAAAAGAAGATATTCCGCCCTTAACGGTCGCAGATGTACCGACGTTCATAAACACAGGGGTCTGGACAGTTCCGTGAACGGTTTTAAATTCCCCTCTTCTTGCTTTGTTTTCCTTTGTAAGTAATTTAAACATATTTAATCTCCTATTATATCTGTACATTTCTATTTTACCATTTACAAACAGTTTTTTCAACAATAAAACATTAAAAATATAAAATAATCTAAGAAAAACATATTTACTTTTTTGCTTTTACATTATATAATAGAAATATATGGATTTTTTCTTTTATAAGGAGGTATTAAAATGTTTTCTGTCGAGCTATCGAAAATAATTGACAGCCACAAGCTTGAAAAAGTTTATTATACTGATAAAATGGACAGTATAAGCCTTGAATGTGCTGATATTAACCGTCCGGGAATGCAGCTGACAGGCTTTTATGATTATTTTTCCCCTGACCGGATTCAGATCTTCGGAAAGGTTGAAATGACTTATCTTGAACAGATTACTCCTGAAGAAAGAAAAGAAAAAGTCGATTTACTTTTTTCAAAGAAATTTCCTGCCGCAGTTTTGACAAGAGGCCAGGACCCTTTCCCTGAGATGCTTGATGCGGCAAAAAAATTCGAAATACCTATGCTTAAAACCTCCGAGCATACAAGCAGATTTATGAGCGACATCATAACCAACCTGAACGTTTTTTTGGCAGAACGGATTACCCGACACGGTGTTTTGGTTGAGGTTTATGGCGAAGGAATTCTTCTCTTGGGAGAAAGCGGCGTAGGTAAAAGCGAAACAGCTATCGAGCTTTTAAAACGCGGTCACCGTCTTGTAGCGGACGACGCGGTTGAAATAAAAAAAGTATCAAATAAAACTCTTGTCGGTTCCTCGCCCGAAACCATTCGTCATTTTATTGAGCTTCGGGGAATAGGCATAGTTAATGTACTTAATATTTTCGGTATGGGTGCAGTAAAAGAAATGGAAAAAATTGACCTTGTGCTAAACCTTGAGCCCTGGCGGGATAATTTTAATTATGACAGGCTGGGTCTTGAGGAATCAACAACCGACATAATGGGTATTAATATTCCCTCTTTAACCATTCCTGTTAAACAGGGCAGAAATCTTGCGGTAATCGTTGAAGTTGCCGCAATGAACAATCGTCAGAAGCGAATGGGATTTAATGCCGCAAAAGAGCTGAATCAGCGGCTTGAGGACAATGCATTTCGCAAACTCAATTAAAGTTATATCAGAAAGGTTTATCAAATGAATATTGGCGTAGATATTGGCGGGATGTCGGCAAAGGCAGGTCTCGTTGACGATTTGGGGAAAATTATATATAAAGCATCTGTTCCAACGGGCCCCGACCGAAAAATGCCTGAGCTTGTTCATGATATCGGCCTGCTGGTTGATGGAGTCATAAGAAACAGCGGGGTTTCAAAAGATGAAATTAAAAGCGTGGGGTTTGGTGTTCCGGGTGCATGCAATCCTTCGGAGGGTAAAGTTATCC
>JBAYOS010000096.1:0-6414 GCA_041678125.1 Monoglobales bacterium | reverse complement strand
GAAAGCTCAATTTTAGCTTTTTCAGCCGCTTCCTTAAGACGCTGCATAGCACTCTTGTCATTTGTAAGGTCAATACCCGAATCCTTTTTGAATTCGGCAGCAATCCAGTCAATGATTCTTTGGTCAAAGTCGTCACCGCCCAGCTTGTTGTTACCGCTTGTGGCAAGAACCTCGAAAATGCCGTCTCCGATTTCAAGGATAGATACGTCAAATGTACCACCGCCCAGGTCATAAACCATAACCTTCTGGTCGTGGTCTTTATCCATACCGTAAGCAAGTGCAGCTGCAGTAGGCTCGTTTATAATTCTTAAAACTTCAAGACCTGCAATTTTACCTGCGTCTTTTGTAGCCTGACGCTGAGAGTCGCTGAAGTATGCGGGAACTGTGATAACCGCCTGAGTTACCGTTTCGCCGAGATAGCTTTCAGCATCTGCCTTCAGCTTCTGGAGAATCATTGCGGATATTTCCTGAGGTGAGAAGGATTTATCGTCAATCTGCACCTTTTTGTCGCTTCCCATATCTCTTTTAATTGAAATTATTGTGCGGTCAGGATTTGTAACTGCCTGTCTTTTAGCAACCTGACCTACAAGACGTTCACCTGTTTTGCTGAAAGCAACAACCGAAGGGGTTGTTCTTGCGCCCTCAGCATTTGCAATTACAACAGGCTCGCCGCCTTCCATAACAGCTACACATGAATTTGTTGTTCCAAGGTCAATACCTATAATTTTTCCCATTTTATATTCCTCCAATTTGATAATTTGTTAGTTGGCCACCTTTACCATGCTGTGGCGAATGACCTTATCCTTATATTTATAACCGGGCATAAGTTCCTCGACAATCACGTTTTCCCCGAGTGTTTCATCATCAACGTGCATTACTGCGTTGTGTAAATTGGGGTCAAACTGTGCGCCGACAGCCGGAATCTTCTCTATACCGATGTTTGCAAAGGCTTCGTCAAACTGACGTGCAATAAGTAAAAATCCCTGCTTTGCGGGATTATCCTCTTCCGCTTCAAGAGCGGAAATTGCCCTGCTTAAATTGTCAATAGCAGGAAGAAGATGCATAACCGCATCGCCCACGCTTGCTGTAGCAATCATTTCACGTTCTTTAATTGTACGTTTTCTGAAATTATCATATTCAGCGGCAAGACGCATAAGCTTATCTTCATACTCAGCCTTTATATCCTCGCAGGAAGGCTGCTCTTTGGGAACTGTTTCCTCAGAAACTGTCTCCTCGGTAGGAATTTCCTCCTCCACGGTGATTTTCTCTTTGTCCAAATCGTTATTTGTACTCATTGTCTATGCTCCTTTCCTTCCCGCCAAAGCTTGAGTCAAGCTCCTCTTTAAGATATTCAAGTATTGAAACGGTTTTTGAATAGTCCATTCTTTTCGGGCCTACAAGCGCAATCCGACCGGCTTTGCCGCCAATGTTGTAGCTTAAAACTGCCATACTGCAGTCGCCCAGTTCTTCAAACGGATTTTCACGGCCGATTAAAATACTTACATCATTTTCCTCAAGAGGAATTTTCGCAAGTGAGCGGATGTTATTTTCATCATGCATAAAATTCAATATTTTTTTAGCCTTTTCCACGTCCGAGTATTCGGGGTAGTTCAGCAGGTTGACGGAACCGTCGACAGAAAAGCTGTGGTTGTCGTCACCTATTGCAAGGCTGATAAATTCCATTATCTCATCAATAAGCACCTTGTTGTCGGCAAACATCATCTTTATGGACACTATGAGATCAAGAGTTATATCTGATACCGAAAGTCCGTTAAGTCTTGAACTTAATATGCTTGTCAGAGTTAATGTCTGGCTTTCCGTTATTCCCACAGATTCAAACATTCTGTTTTTAATGGTGCCGTCCTTTAAAATAAGTAATACTACAACACGGTAGTTGTTAATATAAAGTACCTGTACCGAATCTATTACAGACCTTCCCGTCGGGGAGGCAACGGACACGGCGGCATAAGACGACAAGTGCGCAAGTACCGAGGAAAGCTCGGTAACAATGTTGTTTGCCTCTTTCATTTTATTAACAAGCATTTCATGCATAGAAACCATCTCAGTAATTGTCAGCTTATACTTGCTCAGCATGCTGTCAACATATACCCTGTAACCAAGGTCGGAAGGAATCCTGCCCGCTGAGGAGTGCGGCTGATAGAGATAGCCTAAATCCTCAAGGTCTGCCATCTCGTTTCTGATTGTGGCAGAGCTTAGGTTTTGTATGTGGTTTCTTGAAATTGTACATGAACCGACAGGCTCGGCAGTTTTGATATAATCTTTAATTACTGCTTGAAGTATTTTTCTTTTGCGATCATCCAGTTGCATGAAATCACCACCGTTTTTTTAGAAATTAGCACTCGCAACGTTAGAGTGCTAATAATACTATAATACTTTTTTACAATAAAGTCAATAGGGTTTTAAAGAAAAAAACAAATTCTGTTATTTTATTATATATGTAATCTAAAAATCGTCCATGTACGGTTCAATGCTGTATTCCATAGCATCAAGGCTGTCTATATTTATGCTTCCATTATCAAGTCTTTTGTCGGAATTCTGAGAACTGTCCCATATGGCAGAGGAAAGTGCTTCAATAAGATGAGAACAATTTTTTAATACAAAAAATTTCCCGTGCGACATCATTGAACAAACAAAACGGATTCGCTCGTTTACCGAGTTTTTCCTCGCTTTGCGGACATCAACACCGAGCCTGTTTTCTATGGCGGCATTCGAAAGTCCGCCTATAAGCGTTGTTTCGGCGTTGTCGCAGTAAACATCAAATATTTTGTATTTTGATGAACACTTTAAAACAAATTCTGTGAAATAATCCTCCAGCTTTTTTGGGGAAATCTGCTCCTTTATATAGAATTCATCCAAAACTACAATTTTATCCATATTCAGCGTAAACCCGCTGCAAACAAAGGCATGGGCGGACTTGTTGCCGCCGAAGTCGACACCGATTGTGGCAAAGGAAATCTTGTCGGGGGGTATATCCTCAAGAACATATTGATCGGGACTGTCGGCAAAACTGCGGTAAATTACCCCTTCGGCCGCCTTCCACATTCCGAGGATAAAACGGTCATAATAAACGCCTGTGTATTCCTTTTTCAAGCTTTCCACGTATTCACTGTCTAAAAAAGTATTATCCTCCAAAAGAAATGTTTCTACCAGCATATCAAGTGAATCCGCCCGGTCAATGTAATTCTTTTTAAGCCAATGATTTGGGCTGTCGGGATTGGTGGTGGCAAACAGCTTTGCGTCTTTTTCGCTCAGTCTTGAAAGCAGCATAACAAAAAAGCTTTCATTAAATAAGGTAAGCTCATCACAATAAGCCCCCGAAAGCGTCATTCCGCGGATTTTCCCTTCGGACCTTGAGTCGTTTGCCCCTTCAAAATAAACTTTTCTGCCGAAAAGTCTGCCCTCCTTTTTTGACAGTGAATAGGTAAAATTCTGTGTACCCACAAGGTTTTGGAGCAGGCTGAGAGCATTCCTCTCAAGAGAGGATAGGGTTTTGGATGACATAAGAAACGTTCCGTTCTTTGATTCGGACGCCACCCAAAATGCCCATAAAACAAGACTAATCCACGTCTTGCCGCTTCGCACACTTCCCGACAAAAGGTTGATTCTGGCAAGGCCGCCCTCCTGCCATTTTTTTATTAGACCTCGCTGTTTTTCGGTATAAATAAAAATCACTCCCATTCTAATGCATTAAAGCATAGGAAAGGGAGTGACTACTATCAACTTATTTATCCGATAAATAAATCAAGAAGCTTGTGGCCTTCTTCTACAAACAGACCTGTTGTTTTCGCATATTCCTCCGAGTAAATCGCGTCGGGAACATTTTTCTCGTCATTACTGCGATAAATCAGAAAGGGAATAGCATCTCTCGAATGAGTTTTTGTTGCAACGGGTGTCGGATGGTCGGGCAGAATCATAATCGAAAAATCAACTTTTGCCTCGTCAAACCTTTTCAGCAGATAGGAAAGAACCCGTTTGTCGATATATTCGATAGATTTGATTTTACCCTCGGCATCGCCGTGATGACCGCACTCGTCGGGGGCTTCGTAATGCAGATAAACAAAATCAGAGTCAGAGAGGAGTTTGTCGGCCGCCGCTTTTGCTTTGCCTTCAAAGTTTGTTTCTAAGTTGCCAGTTGCACCTTCAACCTCGATAACGTCCATGCCCGCGAGCTTCCCGATACCCTTCACAAGGTCAACTGCAGAAACAACGCTGCCCTTTAAACCGTTTTTAGATTCAAAGGATTCGATAGCGGGTTTTGTACCCTCACCCCAAAGCCAAATAGAGTTTGCAGGATTAAGCCCTCTTTTTACCCTGTCAAGATTTATCGGATGAGCTGATAAAAACTCATAGCTTTTTTTCATCATCTCAAGGAAGACAGGTTCGCTGGGCAGAGAATCCGTAATCTTTTTGTCTGAAATATCGTGAGGGGGAGTGAGCTTAAATTTCCTGTTACAGCCGTGCCATACAAGAAGATGACGGTAAGATATACCGGCGTAGAACTCCAAAATGTCTGTTCCGAGGTGCTCGGAAACGGACTTCATAAGCTCAGCCGCCTCGGCCGTTGTAATCTCGCCCGCGGAGTAGTCAACCATGGTTTTGTTTTCATATTCCACATCATCCGAAAGTGTTACGAGATTGCATCTGAAGGTCATATCATCATCTGCAAGGTCAACGCCGATACTTGCAGCCTCAAGCGGAGAGCGACCGGTATAGCTTTTTGTCGTATCATACCCCATAACAGAAAGATTAGCAACGTCACTTCCGGGAGACAGCTGGTCGGGAACGGTTTTTACCATACCCACAATGCCTTTTTTAGCCAGAGCGTCAATATTAGGTTTGTCCGCGATTTCAAGCGGTGTTTTATTGTTATAATCGGCAAGAGGAAGGTCTGCCATTCCGTCGCCGAGTAAAATAAGATATTTCATGGTCACCAAAATCCTTTCCGCATAATAATTATAGTAAATTATACCACTTGTAGCCTTGTTTTGCAAGAATTATTTCCAAAAAAGAAAAAAATATAAAAATTTTCTTGATTTTATAGTTAAATAATGGTATAATGTAAGGTATATTTTTATTATCTAATAAAGGAGAAATAATATGCCAAAGGTTGCGATACTCGGATATGGGGTTGTCGGATCGGGTGTTTACGATATTTTGGTAAACACGAAAGATAAAGTTCTTCAAAATTCCGGCAAACCTGTTGAAGTAAAATATATACTTGATATAAGGGACTTTGACGACCATCCCCAAAAACACCTTTTCGTTAAGGATTTTGCAACTATCCTCTCGGACAGCGAGGTTGATATTGTTGCGGAGGTTATAGGCGGTGCAAAGGTTGCATACGAATTTACAAAGGCGGCTCTCGAGGCAGGAAAAAATGTTGTCACATCAAATAAAGAGCTTGTCGCAACTCACGGAACAGAGCTTTTGGAAATTGCAAAAGAAAAAGGCGTAAGCTATCTGTTTGAGGCAAGCGTCGGCGGAGGAATTCCGCTTATCCACCCGGTTCACAGATGTCTGACGGGGAATAACATCAGCAGAATAATGGGTATTTTAAACGGTACCACAAACTATATTCTGACAAGTATGCTGAAGGAAGACAAAAGCTTTGAGGACGCACTCAAAAGTGCTCAGAGCAAAGGATATGCCGAGGCAAATCCGGCGGCGGATATCGAGGGAATTGACGCATGCAGAAAAATTGCTATTTTAACATCACTTGCTTCGGGCAGAAGCATAAATTGCGGTGATATCCATACAGAGGGTATTACGAAAATTACCCTTAAAGACGCAAAGTATGCCGCAAAAGCAGGCTATGCGGTTAAGTTGGTAGGATATAGCGAAATGAGCGGCGATAAAGCGGAGGTATGGGTTGCCCCAATGCTCATTCCCAATGATATGCCGCTTTCAAAGGTGGATGACGTGTTCAACGCGGCAGTTGTCACAGGTGACAATGTCGGTGACGTTATGATGTATGGCAGAGGGGCAGGAATGCTTCCCACAGCAAGTGCGGTTGTCGGTGATATTATTGATATTGCAACAGGCAGCTCGAAATGTTGCCCCATTTCATGGTCAGGTCCCGACCTTGAGGTTAAAGATCACGGAACAACAGTTTGCCGATATTATGTCAGAGCATCGGCTGAAGATGAAAATGCAGCGAAAAATCTGTTTGAGAATGCGCAGTTTATAGATGCAGACAGCGGAGAAATTGCATTTATAACAGAAAAAGAAATTACTCGCGAAGCTTATGAAAAACTTTCTAAATTCAGCGATGTGAGATCAACTTTAAAAGTTTATGAAGCGGAGGAAAATTAAATGGCATTAATTGTGCAGAAATTCGGCGGAAGCTCGGTTGCAGACGCTGAAAAAATATTCAATGTTGCCGGCAGGGTTATT
>JBAYOS010000095.1:0-6549 GCA_041678125.1 Monoglobales bacterium | reverse complement strand
ATCGTGCCCGTTTTTATCCAAAAGCGTGCCGCATTTTGGACAGTTTTTGTCCTCCATATCGCATCCTGACGGGACAGACCCGTCGGTTATAAACTCGCTGTGCTTACAGGACGGGCAGACATAGTGGAGCTGGAGGGCGTTAACCTCGGTTATCCCCAGCAAAAATGCGACAAATGACGAACCGACCGAACCTCTTGAGCCAACCAGATACCCGTCGGAAAGTGATTTCCAAACAAGCTTTTGAGCAATGATATAAAGCACCGAAAACCCGTGTTTTATGATAGAACCAAGCTCTCTGTCCATTCGTGATTTAACAGGCTCGGGGAGGGGGTCGCCGTAAATTTCAATGGCTCTTTTTGTGGATATTTCCACAATGTCGGATTCCGCTCCGTCCATTTCGGGAGTGTGCGGCTCGTCGGGAAGCAGCTGAATATTTTCCACCATATCGGCAATTTTGTTTGTGTTTTCAACAACCACCTTGTATGCAAGGTTTTTGCCGAGATAGGAAAACTCGTCAAGCATCTGCTGAGTTGTTCTGAAATAGAGCGGCGCCTGCTTGTCCGCATCTTCATAGCCGAGGGAATCCATAAGTATTCGGCGGAATGCCTCGTCGGACGGATTCATAAAATGAACGTCGCCCGTTGCAACGACGGGGATTCCCAGCCTGTCGGCAGTTTCTATAATGATTTTATTTATTTTGTGAAGTTCTCCCTTGCCCGAAACGCTGCCCGAACGAATCATGAATTCATTGTTCCCGTCCGGCTGAATTTCAAGATAATCATAAAAGGAGGCAATTTTGTCAATCTCTTTTTGTTTTTTGCCGTTTAATACCGCCTTATAAACCTCGCCCGATTCACAGGCGCTGCCGATAATAATACCCTCTCGGTAGGTTTCCAAAAGACTGCGGGGAATGAGAGGTTTTCTGTAAAAATGTTTAAGATGCGACTCGGAAATGATGTGGTACATATTCCGAAGACCCGTCATATTCTGTGCAATCATTATAAAATGATAATATTTTGCCTTGTGATTATCACTGCAAAGCTCGGTGTTAAACAGGTCAAGGTCGGTTATTTCACGGTCCTTTAAAATGGTGAAGCACCGTTTTAAAATCTCGGCTGTTGCCTCCGCATCGTCAACCGCTCTGAGGTGATTATCCAGCGTAATTCCGAGGAATTTAACCATTGCGGCAAGACCGTGACGTCGCTGCTGGGTAAACAGAGCGCGGCAAAGCTCAAGCGTGTCAAGATAACAATAGTCAAATGGCATACCTAATTTTTCGTAAACCACACGCATAAAACCGATGTCGAAATTGGCGTTATGGGCAACAAGAACAGCACCCCTGCAAAACTCATCAAATTGCGGGGCAATAACGGAAATATCAGGAGAATCCTTTACCATATCGTCATTTATGCTTGTAATTTCAGTAATGTTTTCGGGTATATGCCTGAGCGGATTTACAAAGGTCGAAAAGCGGCCCACAATTACGCCCTTTACAATTTTAACCGCACCGATTTCAATAATGCTGTCATCAACGGGAGAAAAGCCCGTAGTTTCAAGGTCAAAAACCACAAAGGTCGAATCCAAATTATAGTCGTTTTTAACATTATAAGTAATACTCAGCTCGCCTCCGCAGAGATAGCCTTCAACTCCGTAAAGCACCTTGATTCCGCGTTTTCTCGCGGTTTCATACGCTTCGGGAAATGCCTGCGCAACGCCGTGGTCGGTAATGGCTATGGCACCGTGTCCCCAGTCGGCAGCTCGGTCAACAAGCTCCTTTGCGGTTGAAACGCCGTCCATTGCAGACATTTTTGTATGTAGATGAAGCTCCACCCGTTTGACATCGGCGTCGTCAGTCAAAACCTCTTTTTCAAGCAGATTGATGCCGGAGGGTTTCAAAATAAGCTCCTTATCGTAATCGTCAAACTCAGCTTTGCCCGAAACCGCAACATAAGCGCCTTTTTTCAGACCTGTAAGCAGCTTGTCAAGCTTAGCCTGAGCCTTTGATTTTTTGTCCTTATCCCCGTCAGAATTTGCGCCTTCAAAGGATTTTATCTTTATGGAGCTTGTGTAGTCGGTAACAGCAAAGGTTAAAATGGTTTTCCCGCTTTTTATTTCATTTGTTTCCACGGACAAAACATCGCCTCTGATTACAACGTCTTTCATAGGCGAGGTAATAGCCGAAATGGGCATAGGCTCAAGGTCAAAAATTTTTCTCCCCTTTAAGATTGCGCTGTACTCCGCTTTGGGCGGAGGCGGCACCTCAATTTCGGGAGGGGGAATTACAGGCTCGGGCAGGGGAGTAGACTCCTCCGCTATCGCGGGTGCGACAGTAACTTCCGCGGGACTTGGCAAATCGGGAATGAGATCTTTTGTTGTATGAAAAGAAATTTCGTAGCTTTTGCCCGTTTCCTCAAGCAAAAGGGACTTTAAAATCCCCTCGCAGCCGCCCGATTTTATAATGTCAAGACTGTCACTTTTTAAGACAATATCTATGGTATTTCCGTTTAAACGCTTGTCTGCATCTGCTAGAAGGCAGTGGGAAATGGCAAACTTCTCCGAAAGCTTTAAAAGCAGATGGGAAAAGTATGTGTCAAAATTCTTATTTGTAAGCTCAAGCTCCGAATAGTCATAAAAGCACAAAACCTTAAGCTCGGGATACTGCTCTTTTGCGGCAGCGGTAATTGCCGCCGTTTCCTTGCCGCTTAAAAACCTGTGAGGTTTAATGTGAATCTCCATTTTTTTCTCGGCGGAAAAAAAGCGTGCCCGCGAAATTTCAATATTCTCAATATCGGTTATCTTGCCGCTGGGGGCAATAAGTTCAGTAATAGGTGGCATAGTAGTTTCCTTTTTTATTATTCTTTTTCGAGAGATTCTTTGCATGAACTGCACTCTGCTGAAAAAATTAAAGCTCGCTGAAATGATAAATATATTTATCCGCAGCCTTTTTCATTTCGTCCGCCAAATCCGCTGACGACTCATCATAGACGGCAATAGTAATCATCCCCGCCTCTTTTGCGGCGGAAATTGCGCCGAAGTTATCATCTAAAAATATGCATTCATTAACATTTTTCCCCAGCCTTTTAGCCACATCATGGTAGATTTTCGCTTCCGCCTTGGTGGAATCGAAGTCATCAACGATCCACACATTGTCAAAAAGGTCGTATAGACCAACTCTTTTAAGACAGACATCAAGCACCGAGTGGGGACTTGCGGTTAAAACATTTAAGCTGTGCCCCTCCTGTTTCAGCTGGGTTAATTTTTCCAAAACCCCGGGTTTTGCGGGGATGGTGTTTATATAGTCATAGCTGGTATATTCCTTTGCAGACTCAGTAAACTGCTCGACCGATATCGACATACCAAGTCTTTGTGCATATTCGGCTGTAGCCTTATATCCCAGCGGAGTTGTTTTTTTCAGGAAATCATCAGGACAAGAGAAGCCGATTTCCTCAAAAAATTTAGTCATTGTTTTAACAAAGACGGGCATGGAATCCACAAGAGTCCCGTCAAAATCGAATATGTAGGTCATTTAATACTCCTTTACAGGCAGATTTCCTTAACAGCTTGTTTGGCAATGGCAATGTCCTCATCCGAAACGGGCACGTCAAACTCGTTAAAGGGGACATTGTCGGGGTCGCCGCCTGCCAGCACGGTAAACCATGTGAGCGCAAGAGCAAATCTGCCTGCGCCGAGGTCGGCGTGAAAACCGTCACGGTGCACGGTCTTAATTCCAAGCTCAAGCATTTTTGACATAACCTCGCCGCAGGGAATAATTCCGTCTGCTTCTATGGCTTTTGCCGCTTTTTCGTAGGATTTTTTTATGTCGCGGAACATATCAGTCGGATTGTTATAGTCTACCCATTCGTTAAGGGGGACAGAGTCTGCCTCGTATGCCCACGTCTGATGAATCATAAGCTTTGAGTGGGGGCAGTATTTTCTGACATATGCCGCAAGCACGTCAAGATAGGGCTGGTATGTTTCATAATCGGGTGACAGCCGGCTTGCCTGCTGCAGGGTGATATAATCCCAGTCGTCGCTGCAGAGTGCCTCTTTTACCGAAACCGCAATCCCGGTGTTATCTCCGTTAAACATAAAAGCGTAGTTTCTCTTATCGTCAAGAATATTATAATAATGCGTCTTGAGCGAGCACCCGCCGATAAATAAATTGACCGTCTTAATATCGCAGCCGCAGGATTTTGCAAGCCCGTGCAAATATCTTGTTGCATCGTGGGAAAAACTGTTGCCGATAGCTAAAACATTCATTTTATTTCATCCTTCTTTTTAAAATCATATCTTATAATAGCACTTCCGATTGAAACCATGGACAAAAAATCGCCTATACATGAACCGTACGCACCGCTGACGATGTTATAGGCAAGCCAGAATGGCGAACCGAAAAAGGACACTAAACGGATGGTCTTTTCATCATCAAGCCAGAGTGCGTTTGTGTGCAGCAAAACTCCGATAATGGGGAGCAGGCTGAAAATATTTTTATAAGTTAAAAGTCCGGCGCAGACAGTGACAAGGTTTACCGCCAAAAGAATTATTTTGGTGTATTTTTTTATTACGGGGTTATTTTTCCTATGTGCGAAAAGTGAGGATAATGTTCCCGCAACATCTAAAACAGCCCCTTCAATAGCGCCGAGCAGCAGATATTGAATTATGTATAATAACCGTGAAATAACATTAAATAAAATGATGCGGCTTCTCTTTTTCTGCTGATAACACAAAAGAAAGAAAACCACCGCTGTAATACCGATGATAAACGGCAGTTTGGGCATATATAATTTCTCCGATCAGGTATAAAAAATATTCAAATTTATTATATCATAATAATTTTTATAATTCAAGACAGACTGCCTTTTTTCATATGCTCAGCAAAACTACCGAAGCGGCACCCAGGGCCACACCGCATAACTGTACTTTATTAAATCTTTCTTTGAGAAACAGGAGGGAAACAGTAAAGGTGAGCACCATGCCAACGCCCGTAGTAAGCGGAGTTGCTACAGAAATAGGTATGAAAAGATAAATAAATATTCCCAGAACATTTTTGAGTCCGTTTGCAACACCGCTTCCTGCACAGTAGAAAAAGCTTCTTTTTACAGTAAGCAGTATTTTCCCCCTGTCCGAAATTAATCCTGCAATCAGCATAAACAAAAAGGAAACGGAAAGAGAAATAATCAAAAATTCCGTGGTAGTTTCATTGTTGAATACTACCTGCTGGAGCCTTGCCAAAATGCCGATCACGCCGTTGCAGACAGCGGAGGCTATCGAGCATACAAGCCATATAACTGAAAATGTTTTCTTTTCGGATCTGTTATAGTTCATCAAAAATATTGATAGGAAAACGAATAATAGTCCGAGATATGACAGTGGAGTTGACGGCTCGTTTAAGTAAAAAATTCCAAAACAAAAGGTAAATATCAGTTTAAATGAGGAAATTATACCCGTCAGCGTATAAGAGCCTTTTTTAACTGCAACAAAGTAGGAATAATATCCCCCGACAAACATAAGACCGCTGAGCAGTCCGTAAATCCAAAGCTCGGGAGGGAAGTTTAAACCATCTTTGGCAGTAATAATATAGAAAAGCAATGCAAACAGGCAGAGAATAGCGTTGAAAATAAATCCGCCGTCACCGTGTTTTTTTGCATAAGCCCGCGTCAGCAAGCTCTCGCCGAGAGCCAGCAGATTGAAAATCAGTATTAAAAATAAGCCCATGAATTTACTCCTTTTTGTTGATAATAATTATTATATTATAAAAAACTTTTTCTGTAAATGGGAAATTTCCGTTTTATATTTTTTTATATAAAAAACAAGGCAGAGCCTTGATTTTGCCTCAAAAAATACACAAGACAATGCTCACACCTCCGAAACATGAGCAATCGGGAGTATTTCTTTAAACTTATGAGTATTCGTGAGCATACGGGAGGTTATCCCCATAAAAACGGAAATATGACGAATAAAAGGGGAAAATCTGATTGACACGCCCAAAGGGGTATGGTAAAATAACCACACAGTCAAAAAGATTTGAGGTGTAGCCCCATGAAAAAACAGTCTTTTTTCAGTGAACTTATCAAAGGAAAATTAATCCGATTTTGTTCTGCGATTATTTGTAGTATTGGTGCAACGGCTCTCGGAGTTTTTACGACCTATCTTGTTAAATACATAGTGGATACGGTCATTTATTCAAACTCAAGAGAAAAGCTTGTATCAATACTTTTATTGTTTATCGGACTGAGAATTGTTTCAGGGGCGGTAAGCTACTACTCATCTTATTCGCTGGGGTATATCGGCCAAAAAATTGCCTATGACCTAAGGCGAAAGGGATTTGACAAAATTCTGTCACTCGATTTTAAGTATTTTGACGCACACAGAACGGGCGACATTATGACTCGGATGACATCGGATATAGATTTTGTTCAGACACTTTTTTCAGCAACCCTGCCAAACGTAATCCGTCAGGTAATTATGTTTTTCGGCAGTGCGGGCGTAATGCTCTTTTCGGGCGGACCGCTTGTTCTTATTCTGATGATTTTTATCATGCCTACGCTT
>JBAYOS010000094.1:0-6580 GCA_041678125.1 Monoglobales bacterium | reverse complement strand
TTTCAAGCTCCGAAAGCATCTGCTCAAACATCTTTTCGCCTATAGGGAGATATTCTGTTTCACTGCCCGAGTAAACGGGAAAACCCGCGTGGTTTTGCATATAGTGGAGTGCTGATGAGGCGAAAGGCAATTCTTTTTTTGCTTCATCAAGATAGCTTTCCGGCAGAAAAAGGTGCCATGCAGATTTTTTCAATATTTTTTCTAATCTTTCAGCCGCTTTTTTAGGACTTGACTGAAATTTGAAAATAAGATAAAACAGCCCGCCGAAAATGGGGAACATTAAAATTAAAAATACCCATGTCAGCTTGTAGGCTCCTTTGTTCTTGCAGGAAAAAATGTAAAGCGATACGATGATACTTATAAATCTAAATAATCCGGCTATGACCGCCGAGGTAGCGCTTCCGCTGATAAGCAGGAAAATCAAAAACAATAATTGCAAAAATAACAGCAGACACACTATCATTCGCTGACGGAACAGCGAGCGGAACCATTTTTTGTTCATAACAGGGAACCGTAACCTTTCTGCCCAAAAATAAGACTGATTTAGGATTACACGCCTATCCGTGGGCAGATAGGCGTGATATGAATATAATTATGCCAATTGAAAATTAATGTCTGTGTTTAATAAATCCCAAGATTTTAGAAATTTCCATTACAACAAGCGGTACAAAAATCAATCCGAGTGCTATAAAGTATAGTTTGGTCGGCAGTAAAACAAGTCCGAAGGGTACTCTGAGCGGAGTGAAAAGTACAATCAAAACCAAAACAAATGATGTAAGCGCCGCCCAGTTAAGGTTAGGATTTGAGAATGGGCCGATTTTAAAGAGGGATCTTTCCGAGCGCATATTATATGCCTGAACAATCTGACATAATGCCAGAATTATGAAAGCCATTGTCTGTCCGCCGACTAAAGTACCGACAGTTTTTTCGCCTGCAACAAAGCCTATGAGCGTTAAAATTGCAAACATACATCCCTGAAAGAAAACGCGGATTCCGAGACCGTGAGCGAAAATGCCCTCGTTTTTAGGTTTCGGTTTTCTGTCCATTACATGTTTTTCAACGGGTTCCATACCCAGTGCAATAGCCGGAAGCGAGTCTGTTACAAGGTTAATCCATAAAAGCTGCATTGACAGCAGGGGAGTTTTGTGCCATAAAAGCATTGCGGTAAACACTGTTAATACTTCGCCTATATTTGTTCCCAACAGATAGCCGACAACCTTTTTGATGTTGTCATAAATGCCGCGTCCTTCGCGCACTGCATGAACTATTGTTGCGAAGTTATCATCGGTCAGCGTCATATCTGCCGCGCCCTTTGCAACGTCTGTGCCCGTTATACCCATTGCACAGCCTATGTCGGCGGCCTTGAGTGCGGGAGCATCGTTTACTCCGTCACCCGTCATGGAAACAACCTGACCTTTGCGCTGCCAAGCCTTCACAATGCGGATTTTATTTTCGGGAGAAACTCTCGCATAAACGGAGATATTTTTAATGGCCGCGTCAAGCTCCGAATCGGTCATATTGTCAAGCTCGACACCTGTAATCGCAAGGTCGCCGTCACGCAGTATTCCAAGCTCGCGGGCGATTGCGGAAGCTGTCACAACATGGTCGCCCGTAATCATAACGGGTTTAATTCCCGCTTTGCGGCAAACCTTAACCGCATCCTTTGCTTCGGGTCTGGGCGGGTCTATCATACCCACAAGACCAAGGAAAATGAGGTCGCTTTCAAGCTGCTCGCTCGTCAGTTTTTCAGGTACGCTTTCAATCTCTTTATATGCAACGGCAAGCACGCGGAGAGCGTCCGAGCTCATTTGCTCGGTAATCTCCCTTGCTTTTTCAAGGTCGCCCTTTATGCACCTGAGGGACAGCATATCAAACGCGCCCTTTACAATAACCACCTTTTTGCCGTCAAAATCATTTATTGTGGACATGAGCTTTCTGCCCGAATCAAAGGGAAGCTCGGCAAGTCTCGGAAACCTTTTATTTACAGCATCCTTTTCCATGCCGTTTCTGTGAGCGGCAAGAATAATTGACGTTTCTGTCGGGTCGCCTATGTGTTCCACCGATTCGCCGTTTACTCTTACCATACCGTTTGAGCAAAGGCTGCCCAGCATAAGAAGATGTTTTATATTTTCAGAACAGGATGAGGTTATTTCTTCAACATCGCCACCGTCAAAATATGCTCTTGTAAGGGTCATTCTGTTCTGAGTTAAAGTTCCTGTCTTGTCCGAGCATATTATAGACGCACTTCCCAGTGTTTCAACTGCGGGAAGTCTGCGGATAAGTGCATTTCGTTTGACCATTCGCTGAACGCCGATTGAAAGCACAATGGTTACAATAGCTGGAAGACCTTCGGGTATTGCAGATACCGCAAGTGAAACGGAGGTCATGAAAATTTCCATAGCGGGAATCTTATTTATAATCCCTATTACAAAAATTATGCCGCACGCCGCAAGCGCAACTGCTCCGAGATATTTACCAAGCTGGGCAAGCTTTTCCTGAAGGGGAGTTTGTCCTTCCTCTTCGCTGTCTAAAAGGTTCGCAATTCTGCCCATTTCGGTATCCATTCCCGTAGCGGTTACAACCGCGGTTCCGCTGCCGTAGCTTACAGCACAACCTGAAAATACCATATTGTTTCTGTCACCGAGCGGTGCATTTTCGGATACGGAAGCCTCTGCATCCTTTTCGGAGGGAACAGATTCACCCGTCAGCGCCGATTCCTCACATTTCAAGCTTGAGCTTGAAATAAGTCTTGCGTCTGCAGGAATAAAGTCGCCCGACTCAAGCATAATGATATCTCCCGGAACAAGGTCCTTCGCATCAATTACAGTTTGAACTCCATTTCGCAATACCTTCGCATGGGGGGCGGACAGATTTTTCAGTGCGTCAAGCGCTTTTTCCGCTTTGCTTTCCTGTAAAACGCCCATCATGGCATTTAAAACAACAATAAGCATAATGAGGGCCGGTTCAAAAAATTCTTTCGGATTTCCTTCAACACAGGCTATGACAAAGGATACTGCTGCCGCTGCAATCAATATCAGTATCATAACATCTTTAAACTGGTCGAAAAACCTTTGGAAAAATGTTTTCCTTTTCTTTTCTGACAGCCTATTTTCACCATAGGTCTCAAGCAGCTCTGCCGCCATATCGGCGGAAAGACCATTGGTTGCATCAGTGCTGAAATGCTTTAATACTTCTTCCCTTGATTGGTTGTAAAATGTCAATTTCGACCCTCCAAATAATTATTTTATTCAATTTTATCATATATTGTATAATTTTGTAAAGTGGTTTATGAAATTTCATTCTGCTTTCATATATTAGTTTATTTTGCTTGAATTTTTAACAAAATAATCACAAAAGTAAAAGTTTTGTGAAAAAAGGCTCTCGAACCGATTCGAGAGCCTTTAAAAATATTATTTATCCTTCGACGGACAGCTTTTTTCACAGCAGGAACAGCTGTCGGGACAGCCGATACATTTTTTGCCGTTTTTTTTGGATTTTATAATATAACCTATTGCAAGACCCAAAACAATTACCAGGATTCCGACAACAATTAAATCTTTCATATAAATCACCTTACATTTCTGCTTTATTTAGCTTAGTTTGAACGGACAGCTTTTTGTCCGTCTTATTTATAAGAATAACAATGACAGCTGCCATAACAATCAGAGCGATAAGTCCCGGAACAAAGCCCGTGCCGAAGGTGCCTTCCTTAATGAGAGTACCAATCTGGTAGACAAGGTATGCGACGGTGTAGCCCACGCAAAGCTGAAGCATAATGCCCCCGAGCAGCCATTTTTTGCTTTTAAGCTCTGAATTCATCGCGCCTATTGCCGCGAAGCAGGGAGGAGAATAGAGGTTAAACATAAGGCAGGCTAATGCCGCAATCGAGCTGATTCCGAAAACGTCCGCCGCGCCCGGGGCGCTGAAATTGGAAATCGCATAAACAGAGGCAAGAGTGCCAACAACGTTTTCCTTTGCTATAAAACCCGTAATGGCGGCCGCCGCCATTTGCCACGTTCCAAACCCGAGCGGGATTAACAGTATGGAAATGGGGTGAGCTACCGATGCGAGAATTGATAAATTGGGGTCGTCCGTCGGAACAAGATTCCAACCATAACCCTGCATGACAGTAACCACAACATTACACACAAGAATTATCGTACCCGCTTTAACTATGAACGCCCAGCCCCTGTCACACATTGACTTGAACGCTCTTGAAAAGCTGGGGAATTTATATTCGGGAAGCTCCATAATAAAGAAGGATTTTTTCTTATAACCTGT
Organism: Monoglobales bacterium; assembly: GCA_041678125.1. Taxonomy (GTDB): domain Bacteria; phylum Bacillota; class Clostridia; order RUG12999; family RUG12999; genus RGIG7450. Next base: position 2,299 of record JBAYOS010000094.1, on the reverse strand, counting down.
AATTCTGTTAATAAGCAATGCCCCGAGAATAATAATAAAAATACCAACAAAGTACATTAATGTACCAATCCATGCGTTGTTTGCAAAAAACGCGCCCGCAAAAAGTGAAATTACGGGGAGCTTTGCTCCGCAGGGCATAAAAGGCGTGAGCATTGCAGTGGCTCTGCGCTCTCCTTCGTTACGGATTGTACGGCAGGACATAATCCCGGGGATTGCACAGCCTGTACCCAAAACAAAAGGAATTACAGACTTGCCCGAAAGGCCGACCTTTTTGAAAATCGGGTCAAGCACAACGGTTGCGCGCGCCATATAACCGCAATCCTCCAACAGCGCAATAAGAAAATACATAACCATAACAAGCGGCAAAAACCCTAAAACGGCGCTGACACCGCTGATAATTCCGTCAACAACAATGGTTCTTAATATATCACTTGTACCCACCATAAAGGCTGATACAAGGTCTCCCAGACCTTCCATTGAAGGAGTTAAAACAGAATCTGCAATAAAAGGACCCAGCCATGCCTGAGATACCCAAAATACAAACCACATAACAGCCGCAAATATCGGAAGTCCTATTAGTTTATTTGTCAATACTGCGTCAATTTTATCCTGAAAATTACGTTTGTTTGTGAAAAACTTTCGGCTTTCAACCTCTTTTACAATCTGATTTACAAACTCAAACCGTTTTCTGTCAGCACCTTCGACGGCACGTCTGCTTGTAAGGTCAGTATATTCCTGAACATAAGGAGCGGACTGCTTTTTCCCCCTGAGCTTTACAACTTCTTCAATCAATTCTTTTAAGCCTTCAAGTGATGTTGAGGCTGTATGTACAACGGGGCAGCCAAGCTTTTCCGAAAGAGCTGCAGCATCAATTTTTGTTTTCTTTTTCTTATTTATGTCAGTTTTGTTTAATGCAACAACAACAGGAATTCCAAGCTCTAAAAGCTGAGTCGTAAAAAACAGACTGCGGCTTAAATTTGTTGCGTCGACAATATTGATTATAACATCGGGGTTTTCGTTTTTTACATAAGAGCTTGTAATAGATTCCTCCGACGTGAAGGGGGACATTGAATATGCGCCGGGCAAATCAACTGCCACAAGCGGCTCCTCTCCGTCATAAAAACTCTTTTTTATAGTATGCTGCTTCTTATCTATTGTAACACCTGCCCAGTTTCCGACTCGTTCGTTAGAACCGGTAAGTGCGTTGAACATGGTGGTTTTACCGCTGTTCGGGTTGCCTGCTAATGCAATTCGCATATTGATTTCCTCCTCCAAGGTTAGATTACTTATGTATTATATGATTATTGCCTCAGCAAGCTGAGAATCAATGTTATATCTGGCATCCTTTATGGAAACGATGCACCCGCCCTTAAGGTGGGAAATAACTGTGATTTTCTCACCGCTGTAGCATCCTAACGAAAAAAGAAAGGCGTTGAGCTCATCATCGTTTGTTTCAATTTTTTTAATAATATACTCCTTTTCGGGAATTGCCTCGGATAATTTCATAGTTACACTCCTTGTAGTTAGCATAGACTAACTGTTATCGTAGTTAGTTTAGCATAACTAACTAAAGATGTCAATACTTTTTAAAAAATTTTTTCAAAAATATTAGTATAGGCTTTGTTTGTGTAAGCGGACAACTTATAATTAAATAAGTATGAAGGGGGAGCCTGTTTTATGAGAGATAAAAAAAGACAGTCTTGCTTTGACAAACTGTATTAAATATGATATAATTTATACAATAATTAAAAACGACACTGCAGGGCGTGGGTATAATCATAATAATTTGATAATGCAATAGCTGCGCTCCGGTTAGTGAATAAAAAAGGAGTGATGTAGTTGCCTTACAATAACACAATAGTTGATAAGATGAAAGAATCTATATATTCGGTACTACCTATTGTTTTAATAGTAGCAGTATTATGTATATTTATTTTTCCTGTAAGTAACGGACTTATGCTTTCATTTATAATCGGCTCTGTCATGATAATTTTGGGCATGGGACTGTTCGCAATCGGGGCGGACATTTCAATGACTCAAATAGGAATGCATATGGGTTCAAAAATGACAATGAGCAAAAATCTATGGCTAATTGTAATTTTAAGTTTTATACTCGGGGTAGTGATTACGGTTGCAGAGCCCGACCTTCAAGTGCTTGCAACAAATGCGCCCAATATTGATAAATCGGTACTTATAATTGCGGTTTCAATAGGCGTAGGGCTGTTTTTGGTTGTAAGTATGCTGAGAAGCTTTTTTGCCATTCCGCTTAGATGGATATTTATTGTATTTTATGCGGTGA
>JBAYOS010000093.1:0-6608 GCA_041678125.1 Monoglobales bacterium | reverse complement strand
TCCGCCGACAAAGCCCAGTGCGTTTTTAAATATGCCCCGGGTATTATTTTCTTTGCCGCCGCTGAAAAATGAAACATAAACGGGAATCATCGGCAGCATACAGGGGGAGATGAAGGTGGTAAAACCTTCAAGGAGGGTGATAAGGTATCGCATTTAAATACTCCTTTTGTATAATTTTTATATTTTCGCGTCACCGCAGGACGGGTTATCAATAAGCGTTCCGTCCTTTTCAAAACGGGAGCCGTGACATGGACAATCCCATGTGTGTTCGACCTTATTCCACTTGAGCGCACAACCGAGATGCGGACAGCGCTTTGAGGTGGGGGTAAGCAGATTTATTGTTGCTTCGAGTCCGTTTGCCACAAGCTGAGGCTTTAGAATGCTTCGCTGCGGAGAAAAAACTTCGGCAAAATCATTTTTTCTGCCCATAACCATATCGGTTAAAATATCAGATGCTACCATTGAGGTAGTAATGCCCCATTTATTAAATCCCGCGGCGACATAAAGGTCAGGCGTTCTCTTTGAGTATTGCCCGATATAGGGCACACTGTCAAGGCTCATACAGTCCTGCGTTGCCCATTCATATTTAAGCTTGGCAGACGGGTAGTGCTTGTGTGCGAAATTATTTAATTCTTCCCACGCTCCGCCTTTTTTTCCAGTTCGGTGACTGCCGCCGCCGATAAACAAAAGATTATCATAATTACGGAAGGAAAGCCCCTTTTTATCCTCGTCAACATACATACCGTCAAGCTTTTTGGCATTATCGTATGCCGAAACATAAGAGCGGTGCTGGTATAGCTTTAAGAAATAACTGCCATGCTTATTTATAAACGGGAAATGAGTGGCAACAATAATCTTTTCAGCCGTAATTTTCCCACCGTCTGAAATTGCGGAGTGGGGGGTTATATCGCGTATAAAGGTATTTTCATAAATATTCAGATTTTTCGATATTTCCTTCAAGAATTTCAAGGGATTAAACTGTGCTTGGTTTTCAAAGCAAACCGCGCCCTGTATTTTAAAGGGAAGCTCTGTGCTTTCGCAGAACCTGGCATTGTAGCCGAGTCTACCTAAAGCTGAAATTTCATTTTCGATTTTTGCCCTGTCGCTAAGAGTATAGGTATAAGCGGGTTTTTCTTCAAAATCGCAGTCTATATTCCTGCACAGATTTTTATAGTCTGTCACAGCCTTTTGATTTGCTGACAGATACATCTGTGCCTTTTCAATTCCGAAACCGTTCACAAGGTCGGAGTATATTAGAGCATGCTGCGAGGTAATTTTCGCAGTGGTATTTTTTGTTATTCCGCTTGCGATTTTATTTCCCTCAACAAGAATATAATCCACACCCGCATTTTGCAGAGCGTGAGCGCACAACAGACCGCAAATCCCTCCGCCTATAATAAGAACATCGGTTTTAACATCATTTTCTAAACTTTTAAATTCAGGCAATTTGGCGGAATCCGTCCAAACTGATTTATGCATAATAATCGCCTCCGGAGCTATTATGCACATAATAAGGTTATTATATCAAAAAAATTTATTTATTTCAATAGGTTTGCAAAAAAAAGACAACTAGTGAAAAAATAGCTTGAATTTCCTCCGAAAGTGTAGTAAAGTGAATATATAAAAGCAGATGAGGAGGATAGGTTATGAAATTAACATTTATAGGTGCTGCTCACGAGGTTACAGGTTCTTGCACATTGCTTGAGGCAAACGGAAAGAAAATACTGGTTGACTGCGGTTTGGAACAGGGGGCAGACACCTATATGAACAGCGACCTTCCGGTATCACCTTCTGAAATTGATGCACTTTGCCTGACTCATGCACATATTGACCATTCGGGTATGATTCCCGCAATGGTGGCAAGAGGATATACAGGTCCTATATATGCTACTGAGGCAACTCAAAAACTGTGCAATATTATGCTTCTTGACGCCGCATATATTCAGGAGCAGGAGGCAGAGTGGCAGAACAGAAAAGCCGAACGTTCGGGAGGTGTAAAATATGAGCCGCTCTATACGATTGAGGACGCGGCAGAGTCTTTAAAGCAGTTTAATGGTTATGGATATAACACTCCCGTAGAAATATTTGACGGCATAACAATCAGGTTTATAGACGCAGGGCATTTGCTCGGCTCGGCAAGCATACATTTTACCCTGACCGAACAGGGTGAAACCAGGACGATTATTTTTTCGGGCGATTTGGGAAATGTTGACAGACCGCTTATAAAAGATCCGCAAAAGCCGATTCAGTCAGATTATGTTGTCATAGAATCAACTTACGGTGACAGAATTCACGGGGAAAGACCCGATTATATAGCCCAGATTACAAAAACTATGACCGAAACATTTTCAAGGGGCGGAAACCTTGTAATCCCGTCATTTGCAATCGGGAGGACGCAGGAGCTTTTGTATTTGTTCAGAATAATCAAGGAACAACAGCTTATAAAAGGGTTTGAGAATTTTCTTGTATATGTTGACTCGCCACTGGCGGTTGAAGCAACAAAAATCTATCAGGAAAAATTATTTGACTATTATGATGATGAAACCTTATCATTGATAAAACAAGGGATAAACCCGATTGATTTCCCGGGGCTAAGACTAAGTGTCACAAAAGAGGATTCAATGGCAATCAATTTTGATTTAATACCGAAGGTTATTATCTCTGCGTCGGGAATGTGTGAGGCGGGCAGAATCAGACACCATTTAAAGCATAATCTTTGGAAGGAGAATAGCACCATTTTATTTGTCGGATACCAGGCGGAAGGAACTCTCGGCAGAAGGCTGTTAAACGGAGTAAAGGCCGTTAATCTTTTTGGCGAGGAAATTCAGGTAAAGGCAAGAATAGAGTCTGTCGTGGGCATAAGCGGTCATGCCGACCGTGATATGCTGCTCGGCTGGCTGGGGGCTTTGGAATTGCCGCCTAAAAAGGTTTTTGTAAACCACGGGGATGATATTGTCAGTGACAGCTTTTCTCAGACAATAACAAACAAATTAAACTTTGAAACGTCGGCACCATATAGCGGTGACGAATTTGATCTTATAACAGGGGAATATACAAAGCGCGGTAAAATTGTCAAGCTTACAAAAATATCCGAAGGACGCAGACGCGCAAACCTTGCATTTGACAGGCTTATGGCTGCTTATCAAAGGCTTAAAATCGTTATTGAATCAAGTCGCGGACTTACCAATAAAGAGCTCGCAAAATTTACCGACCAGATCAATGATTTGTGCGATAAATATATGAGGAAGTCAGGCGGCAGAAAATAGAGTAAATGCATAAAAATTTGTATTTTGCGGGAGGGCATTACGCCCTCTCGCTTTTTCTGAATACTATTTGACAAAAAATACAAGTAATCGTATAATGATACAGAATGAGAAAACTTATGATGATTTATTCCAAAAAGCAGATGAAGCATTATATGATGCAAAGAAAAATGGCGGAAATCAAATTAAGTTTGCTAAGTAGAGTAGAATTTTTTTTGATATTATTTCAAATCAACAATTTGTGAGGTAAATATGGACGTCAGAACTGTAATGTTGATACTTTCCGTGGGCTCATTTATATTCGGACTGTTTCTTATAATATTAAATTTTAATAAAAACAATCCGCAAAGAATTTCTTTCTGGACTTCAGCAAAAATCCTGCAGGCCATAGGGTCATTGCTGCTTTATTTCAGGACAACAACCTTCGACGAATTAACGGTTCTGGCAAATATTGCCTTATTGTCAGGGTGTGCGTATGAAGCGTGGGCAGTTCGGACATTGTTCGGATATACAGTCAGACGCCGACTGCATATATTTACATCATTAGCAATTATTTTGATATGTTCAACCGCAATGTATATTGTTTCGCCATATCGGGGAGGTATAATTTTTCTTCTTCAAAGCGTTTTTTACATTTTGCCAGGTATATTTCTGCTTAGAGAATCAAAATCGAAAATCTCGCTACATAACCTTTTGGCAGGATGTTATTGTATAACAGGTTTCGCGTTTTTGATAGGAGCCACCATTTGTCTTGTCTTTCCCGAATTTGCCTTAAGTCGGGATAGTCGGGCGTTTTTTGCAATAATTCCCGTTGTTAGTTTTTGTATTTTTTTAGTAAGCGGTTTTGTTTTGCTGATGCTTGCTAAAGAAAGAAGCGACATTTTGGCGCTGGAAGCGCAGGAATCATTGAAAAAAAGCGAGATACGATTTCAACAGATTGTTGAGACGGCCAATGAAGGTATTATTATTTTTGACGAGCATTACAGAATTACTTTTGCAAATGAAAACATAGCACTTGCTCTTGGTTATACGGTTGATGAAATGATGGGAATGGCACCTCATTCCTTTTTTATCGATCCGGAACTCGCCAAACAACAAGAGAGTCTGCGGAAAAAAGGGGAAGATTCGATTTATGAATGTTGTCTGCTGACAAAAGACAAGAAATCCCATTGGTTTTTGGTTTCCGCTAAATCAATATTGGATGATAGCGGGAACTTCGAGGGGTCATTTGCCATGTTAACCGATATTGACGAAAGGAAAAAAATGGAACTGCTGCTGGCAGAGTCCAACAGGTGTTTGAAAGAATTAAGCATGAAGGACAGCTTAACAGGGATAGCGAACAGAAGATGCTTTGATTCTGTCCTGAAACATGAGTATTCAAGACTCAGACGCTCGAATTCCATGTTGTCGCTTATTATGCTTGACGTTGACAAGTTTAAAGAATATAACGATCGTTACGGTCATGTCGCAGGTGATAATTGTCTGCGTCAAATCGGCAAGGTTTTGGAGAACAGCATAAATCAGCCGGTTGATTTGGCAGCGCGTTACGGAGGAGAGGAGTTTGCCTGCATTCTGCCTGATACAGATAGTCAATCTGCCATGGAGACAGCAGAAAAAATTCGGCAAAGAATAGAAAATCTTCGAATTGAGCATGAGAAGTCTTCTGTTTCGGAATATGTTACCGCAAGCCTTGGGGTTGTTACAACTCAATATTCTGAAGAAAATCGTTTGCAAGACATTCTTACTGCTGCAGATAAAATGTTATACAAAGCGAAGGCTTACGGCCGTAATAGAGTTGAAAGTTGTGAATTGGGAACGGTAGAATAACTGTGAAAAAAGTCAAGGAAAATAAAAAAGCAGTATTTTTTTGAGGAGGCAACAAAATGGAAGATATAAAGAAAAAAGCGTTTATTTTTGGTTTGATTTTCACATTTTTCAACAAGCTGCAAATCCATAGGAGATAAGTTTGATAAAAGACTGACGGTGAAGCAATGGTTGTTGTTGGCAGGTATTCACAACAGTCAAAACAAGGTCCCCACAATTAGCGAGGTGGCGGAAATTGTCGGAAACTCAAGACAAAATGTGAAAAAGATGCTGTTAATTCTTGAGAGATTAGGGTTTGTTATAATTGAGAATGATTCAAATGACGCGAGGGTTCAAAAGATTAAAATGACTGAAGAATGTATTCGCTATTTAAGACATCGGGAAAATAAAGAGCTGGAATTTCTGGGACAGTTGTTTGAAGGCTTCGAATCAGATGAAATTAATGCGTTGATGCGAGGAATAAAAAAACTCGAAAAAAATATTATGAGATTAGAGGAAATCAACCATGATGAGGAAAAGGAGTAAGCGGTTAATGTGGATATTTGTCTTTGTTATTGTTTTTGTTGCAGGAGTTGTTGTTTTTTATAATATACCATATTCGAGGACATTATCCGATTTTCGAAAAAGTGTGGACAGTAGAATTTTAAATTTGAAAACGCAATCCGATGTTTTTGAAGAGAAGGATTTGGTTGGACTGCCCGCGCCGGTGCAACGTTTTTTCCGTTCCTGCGGTTATATTGGGACGCCGAAAATGTTATATATGAAGGCCTCTTTTCAAGATGTAGATTTCGTAATGTCAGAGGATAAAACCATTAAAATTAATTATACACAGTATAATTTTGTAGATAAGCCCGAACGGTTTGCGTATATTGATTCCTCTATATTCGGTATACCCTTCGAAGGATTTGATTCCTACGGAAGCGGTGTCGGGAGTATGAAAGGAACGTTGGGAAAAGTAATTCCTTTATTTAACCAGAAAGGTGAGAGCATGGACAAATCTTCGCTCGTAACGATTCTTGCGGAATGCTTTATCGTTCCAAGTGTTGCATTGCAGGATTATATATCATGGGAGGAAATTGATGATACTCATGCAAAGGGGATCATTACGTATTACGGCATCTCTGCAAGTGGCATTTTCACCTTCAATGAAACAGGCGAGGCGGTGTCTTTTCGGACAAAAGACAGAACATCGGTTGATATGAATGGAGTCGTCCGAGAGGCTGAGTGGTCTGCTGTATACGGCGGGTATAAAAGTAATAACGGAATCAAACAGGCGAGAGTTCTAACGTCGGTTTGGCATTATCCGGAAGGCGACTGTGTTTATTTTAATCAAAATAAATCCGAAGTTGTGATTGAATACTTTAACTGATTTTCTTAAACTTTTTATATACCCTGCAAAGCAAACCTTAACATATACGACAACTCGCCGCGGCTATTGAAAACAAGAAAAACCTGTCCGGGAAGTGACTTCCGGACGGGTTTTTTTATGATCTGAAATGTAAAGACATCTTGAAATCAAGG
>JBAYOS010000092.1:0-6743 GCA_041678125.1 Monoglobales bacterium | reverse complement strand
TTTTCCTTGAGTATTTTATTATTCAGGAAGGAAAAATGTGGGACAGTATTCTTGAAATCTTAAAAAGAAAAGTCGCCGAAGGTGTTAAGGTTCGGATAATTTATGATGATATGGGTTGCTTTTTCCTGCTGCCAAAAGGCTATGCGGCAGAGCTAAAAAAGTTTGGTATCGAATGCATAATTTTCAATCCTTTCCGTCCGTTTTTATCGGTTATACAGAATAATCGCGACCATAGAAAAATTGCCTCAGTTGACGGCAAGGTTGCTTTTACGGGCGGAATTAATTTGGCGGACGAGTATATAAATGCTTATGAAAAGCACGGGCACTGGAAGGACTCAGCCATGATGGTAAGCGGCGATGCCGCATGGGGGTTAACTGTGCTTTTCCTTCAGATGTGGGAACTTTGCACCAAAAAAAGTGAGGACTATTCACAGTATTTCCCCGGCAAAACGACCGGCCTGAAAAACGGATATGTAATCCCCTACTGCGACAGTCCGCTTGACACCGAAAATGTCGGTGAACATGTTTATCTTCAAATAATAAACAATGCAAAAGATTATGTCTATATCAACACTCCATATTTAATAATAGATGACAGTATGGTTTCCGCTCTTACTCTTGCGGCAAAGAGCGGCGTTGATGTGCGTATTGTAACCCCACATATTGCCGATAAATTTTATGTTCATGCCGCCACACGTTCTTATTATCGCGAGCTTATAAATGCGGGTGTGAAGATTTACGAATATACAAACGGATTCATTCATTCCAAAACCTTTGTATCTGACGATTACACCGCAACAGTAGGCACAACAAATCTTGATTTCCGCAGCCTTTATCTGCAGTTTGAGTGCGGCGTTTTGATGTATAACACCACTGCTGTAGGTCAGGTAAAAGAGGATTTTCTCAACACTCTTGAAATCTGTCAACAGATTACAAAAGAGGACTGCCGCACCAATATGATAAAAAGTCTGTTCGAAGATATATTAAGACTCATAGCACCACTAATGTAAAAAAGCCGCTCGAAAGAGCGGCTTTTTTACATTAATTTTTATATTCCTCCGGCAGAAATTCCGGCGGTATTGTCTGATAGAGATATTCATAAAGCGTGTCAAAATCAAAAGTATTTCCGAAGAATGTGGAAACAGAATGTTTTGCAGCAAGCTCGGGGGTGTAGTCCTCCATATAATAAATGGTGTTGCTCATAAGGTTTTTATTATAGTGATATACTGTCGGCTGGAAAACGGGGTTTTCGATATACGGTTTCCCGTCGTCAACCTTTACAATGTCAAACTCAATCATTCCGCCCACCATATTATACTGGTAAGCCTGCTCCGCCGCAAAATTGCCCAGTGAGTAAACGCAAAGCGTTTTATTGCCACCTGCTCCCGTCAGCCATTCTATCGGCTGAATTACGTGGGGGTGATGGCCGATTATGGCGTCCGCACCCGCATCAGCTATAAGCTGGGCTACCCTCTTTTGCTCGTCACTATACATAAACTGGTCTTCGTTACCCCAATGAATCGACACCATTATAAAATCCGAAACTTCCTTCGCTGCAGCAATATGTCCTTTTATAACATCGTCCTCAATATAAGGTATCACAAGCGGAGAAGCGGGATTTTTCGTTATTCCGTTTGTCCCGTAGGTATATGATAAAAAAGCAATCGGAATATCATTTACCGTTGTAACCCTTATTTTGCTATAATCCTCTTCATTTTCATATCCGCCAATCATAAGACAGGGCTGGCTTTTCCAGAATTTAATCGTTTCGGCAAGACCTGCCGAGCCTTTATCAAGCATGTGGTTATTTGCAATTCCCACAACATCAAATCCAAGCTCCACAAGGTCATATCCCAAATCCTGAGGACTGTTGAAGCAGGGATAAAAAGATATTTCATACCCTTCGCCGCACATCAAAGTTTCCTGATTTATAAATGAAATATCGGCATTTTTTATTTTTTCCGCTACCCTTTCAAAGGTAGGCTTAAAATTATACTTTCTGCCCCCTTCTATCGCATTATGTTCAGCATCGCGAATGTTTCCCACATATATAATATTGTCGCCGCATCCGACAAAGCTTACCCGTTTTTCAATCTTAGCTATTGCGGTCTGCTCATCATTTTTTTGGCCACAGGAAGAAAGCACCATAACTGCGATCAGAAAAAGCGAAATAAGCCTGACTGTTTTATTCATAAAAATTATCCTTTCGTTTTTTATTATTCTACCATATTCCCATAATATAAGTCAACAAAAAGGGAAAAATTGCAAAAACTATTGACTTTAGCGATTTAAAGTGCTATACTGATAAAGTATTAAAGTGAAAATAGAAATGGGGTAATAATTATGATGTTTCATTCTGCCGAAACAGATGCTTTATTTGAAGCTATAATTTCAATCAATAACGTCGAGGAGTGCGCCAAGTTTTTCGAGGATATTTGCACAGTTAAAGAACTGCAGGACTTATCTCAGAGATTTCAGGTTGCAAAGCTGTTAAAATCAGGCAAAAGCTATCAGGAAATATCTGGGGTGACAGGTGCGAGCACTGCAACAATCAGCAGAGTAAACCGTTCACTCGTTTACGGCAGCGGCGGTTATTTGTCCGTTCTATCAAAACTGGAGGAAAATAAATGAATCTGGGCCTTTTGAAAAATGATGAAAAGGCTGTGTATCAGTTACGCAGTTTATATGAAAAATATGGTTATACCCAATATAAAATGAGCAAATTCGAAGAGTATGATTTATATGTCCGCAACAAGGATTTTCTCGTTTCGGACAATGTCATTACCTTTACCGACACCAACGGAAAGCTCATGGCTTTAAAACCGGACGTTACCCTGTCTATTATTAAAAACACCGAGCATTTTCCGGGAGTAATAAACAAGGTTTACTATAACGAAAATGTTTACAGAGTTTCGGGCGGAACACAGTCCTTTAAAGAAATTATGCAAACGGGACTTGAATGTATAGGCGATATTGACAGCTATGCCGTTTGTGAGGTTATAACCCTGGCAGCTGAAAGTCTGGGGACTATTTCGGAAGATTTTGTGCTTGATATATCCCATCTCGGGATTCTGTCTGCAGTGATAAACTCACTGGACGTGTCCCCTGAGGCGGCAAAAAAGCTGACCTTAGCTGTGAGTGAGAAAAATGCTCACGCGGCGGCGGCAATTTGCGGAGCGGAGGGAGTTTGCCCCGAAAAGATTAAAAAGCTTATCGGTACATACGGCAGCTTGGATAAGGTTGCTCCTGCTCTTGACGAGCTTGATTGCAAGGCAGAGGTAAGCGAGCTTAAGGAGATTGTATCGGCTCTTGAAAAAAGCGGTCTTAAGGGAAAAATCCGCATAGATTTTTCCGTTATAAATGATATGAATTATTACAACGGTTTTGTTTTCAAAGGCTTTGTCAAGGGCGTTGTATCAGGCATTTTGTCCGGCGGCCAGTATGACAATCTGATGCAGAAAATGGGCAAAAAATCAGGTGCAATCGGGTTTGCGGTTTATCTTGACCTGCTTGAAAGACTAACTTATAATGAAAAAAGCTTTGACGTCGATGTCCTGATGCTTTATGACGATTCCATTGATATTTTAACCGTCAAAAATGCTGTCAATTCAATGATTGCAGGCGGCGAGACGGTTATGGCTCAAAAAAAGGTTCCGAGCAAAATCAGGTATAAAAAGCTTGTGAGGATTACGCGGGAAGGGGTTGAAACACTTGAAAACAATGCTTAATGTTGCCCTCCCCAAAGGAAGACTCGGCGAGAAGGTTTATTCAATGTTTGAGGCGGCAGGCTTTGAATGTCCGTCTATAAAAGAGAAATGCAGAAAGCTTATATTTGAAAACGAGGAAAAGGGCGTCAGATATTTTTGGGTAAAACCCTCGGATGTTGCGATTTATGTTGAGCGCGGTGCGGCGGATATCGGCGTTGCCGGCAAAGATATTCTACTCGAATATTCCCCCGACGTTTACGAGCTTTTAGACCTTCAGATAGGCAAATGTGATATGGCGGTAGCCGCAAAAAAAACTTTTCGTGATGACCCGTCAAGAACCTTGCGTGTTGCAACAAAGTTTTCTAATATAGCAAGAAACTATTATGAATCCCTCGGCAGGGACATTGACATAATTCACCTGAACGGTTCAATTGAAATTGCCCCCATTTTAGGGCTTTCGGACGTTATTGTGGACATTGTGGAAACTGGCAAAACTCTTGCTGAAAACGACCTTGAGGTTGTAACAAGGATTGTTCCTATCAGCGCAAGATTTATTGCAAACAAATCAAGCTTTAAATTCAAGGGCGAGCAGATTGAAAAGATAACCGGAATGCTTTCCAGAATCACGGAGGAAAAGAATGATTAAGATTTTAAAATACGGCGAAGTCTCGGCCGATGATATTTTTGCACGGGTAATTCCCGAAGCTGACGTCAGCGGCATTGTATCGCAAATTATTGCCGACGTAAAAGAAAACGGCGACAGCGCACTTTTTAAATACACAGAAAAGTTTGACAAAGCAAATCTCTCCTCACTTCAGGTATCACCCGAGGAAATTGACCATGCGGTGAAAAATACTCCGCCCGAGTTTCTTGAAATACTGAAAAGAGCCGCTGAAAACATCAGAAAATTCCATTCAAAACAGGTCAGAAACAGCTTTATTATAAATGACGAAGACGGCATTGTAACAGGTCAGAAAATCATACCTGTTGACAGAGCAGGTCTTTATGTTCCGGGTGGAACTGCGGCATATCCGTCAACTGTTTTGATGGACTCAATCCCCGCAAAAATTGCAGGGGTGCCCGAGCTTATAATGGTAACTCCCCCGTCGGCTGACGGGAGGGTAACCCCCGTTATTTTAGCGGCGGCAACTATTGCAGGCGTTGACAAAATTTATAAAATCGGCGGTGCACAGGCTATTGCCGCACTCGCCTACGGGACAGAATCCGTTCCTAAGGTTGACAAAATTGTAGGCCCCGGAAACGCTTTTGTAGCGGAAGCTAAAAAGCAGGTTTTCGGTGTGGTTTCCATTGATATGATAGCAGGTCCGAGCGAGATTTTAATTGTTGCGGACGGTACAAATAATCCCTCACACATTGCCGCGGATATGCTTTCTCAGGCAGAGCATGACAAGCTCGCAAGTGCAGTTTTGGTTACCGATTGCGAAAGCTTTGCCGATAAGGTAAAGGATGAACTTGAAAAACAAACTCCTCTGCTTGAAAGGGCGGAAATTGCAAGGGAATCCATTGATAATAACGGTAAAATTATTATTACAAAGGATATTCCCTCGGCAATAGAAATTGCAAACGAAATCGCTCCCGAGCATTTGGAGCTTTGCGTTGATAATCCCTTTGACTATCTTGATATGATTCGTCACGCAGGTTCTGTATTTATGGGGAAAAACTGTCCCGAGGCACTTGGTGACTATTTCGCAGGTCCGAACCACACGCTTCCGACAAGCGGGACTGCAAAATTCTCCTCTCCCCTGTCGGTAGATGATTTTATTAAGAAAACACAATATACCTATTATACAAAAGACGCACTCTCACGTGTTGCAAAGGATGTGGCATTTTTTGCAGAAAAAGAAGGGCTTACCGCTCACGCTAAAAGTGCCCTCATTCGCACAGAGGATTAATTTTCGATTGAGCATGAAAGGCTAATGACTATAAATGAGCAGATTTTTTAGTGAAAAGTATAAAAATTTAACTCCCTATACACCCGGCGAACAGCCGAAGGATATGAAATATCTCAAGCTGAACACCAATGAATCCCCTTTCCCGCCATCTGAAAAAGCGATAGCGGCGACAGTGGAGGCGCAAAAAGCTTAAATCTATATCCCGACCCCGAATGCCGCGAGCTTACCGAGAAAATCGCACAAAATCTCGGTGCTGATTTTTCCGAGGTGCTTGTAACAAACGGGTCTGACGAGATATTAAACTTTGCATTTATGGCATATTGCGACAGTACTCACTCCGCAATTTTCCCCGATATAACCTACGGATTTTACCCCGTTTTTGCGGAAATAAACAACTTGCCTTATGAGAAAATTCCTTTAAAAGAGGATTTCACTATTGACATTAACGACTATATCGGCGCAAATAAAACCATTTTTATAGCCAACCCAAACGCGCCGACGGGCATAGCATTAAGCAATTCTGAAATTGAGGAAATAGTAAAATCCAATCCCGATAATGTGGTTGTTATTGATGAGGCGTATGTGGATTTCGGCGGTGAAAGTGCCGTTCCTCTTATACGCAAATATGACAATCTTCTTGTCACACAGACCTTTTCAAAATCACGTTCCATGGCGGGTGCAAGACTTGGGTTCGGCGTAGGATCGGCAAAGCTTATACAGGATTTAAACACCCTAAAATATTCCACAAATCCGTATAACATCAACCGAATGACCATGGCGGCAGGAATCGGTGTTTTGGCAGACGAGGAATATACAAAATCCAACTGCAATTCCATAATAGAAAGTCGGGAATACACTGTCGGCGAGCTTAAACGGCTGGGTTTTACGCTTACCGATTCCCTTGCAAACTTTGTTTTTGCAAAACATTCCGCTATCAGCGGAAAAGACCTTTATTTGAAGCTGAAATCACGCGGCGTTTTAATTCGCCATTTTGAAATTCAGAAAATCTGTGACTATAACCGAATTACTGTCGGAACAATGGAGCAGATGAAAACGCTTATAAACGAAATTGAAAAAGTATTGGAGGAAAGATAATGCGAACTTCCGAAATCAAAAGAAAAAC
>JBAYOS010000091.1:0-6755 GCA_041678125.1 Monoglobales bacterium | reverse complement strand
TTTATCCCCAAATTCGGTATTGTCGATGTAAACCGCGGGAGCGGAAATTTCGAGAGAACCCCGAAGCCGAGCGCCTACTTCTACCGAGATATTATAAAAAACAACGGATTTAATCAGGAAATACTCCGCAAATACCTTTCAAACCTTCCCTCACTTGACCCGACAATAAGATAAATTATTACTCCCTGCTCAATGTTGAGCAGGGACAATTTTCAACCACAGGTTTATTGACTTTAAATGCTCACTCTGCTAAAATGAAATCAATCAAGAGGAGGTTAATACCTATGTATGATATTTTTTCGTTAAAAGACTACTCCTTCCCCAAGGATTTTCTTTTTGGCTCAGGCTATGCAGGCCATCAGGTTGAGGGAAACAACACAAACACCCAATATTGGATTGACGAGGTGGCAGGCAAAAAGTCTGAAGCATCGGGGCTTGCTTGCAACAGCTATGAAATGTACCGAGATGATATTCAGCTTGTTTCCGACCTGGGTCACAAGGCTTTCAGAACCTCTATCGAATGGTCGAGAATTCAGCCCGACCCCGACACCTTTGACAAAGAGGCTGCCGACCACTACATAAGGCTTTTTGCGGAGCTGAAGGAAAATGGTATTAAAACCTTCTGCACCATTATTCATTTTACAACACCCCTTTGGTTTACCGATAAGGGCGGACTGAATAATGCCGACAACCGAATTTATTTTGAAAAATATCTTGAATACATAGTGCCAAAGGTTGCTCCTTATGTGGATTTCTGGAATGTACTCAACGAGTTTAACATAATGAATCAGCCGAATCCCATTCCTCCGCTTTTGTTCCACGCTTTGGGATACCGCATTATAAAAAAATATTCAGACAAGCCCGTCAGCACGGCTCATGCGCTGATTGAATATATTCCTCAGCGAAAATATGACAAGCTGGACAATCTTATGTGCGAATATCGAGATTTCTGCGAACATGAATTCTTCTTCCACGCAATAAGAACGGGCGAGGTTATATTCCCGCGCACAGACGGATTTTATGATGCCGATGTCAAGGGCTCCTGCGACTTCTGGTCAATAAATCTGTACAGCCGTACAATGCAGGACGGCAGAAAAGAAAGGCGCAAGGGCAAGGTGTGGGATCATAAGCATTTGCCTATGATTGATTATGAAAACTTTTTCCTTGAGGAATTTTTCCCGGAAGGTGTGATCGACGTTCTTACACGCCTGACTGACAAGCCCGTTTACATATCCGAAAACGGTGTTGCCTGCAAGGACGACAGATTCAGAATCGTCTGGATTGCTACCTACCTGTCAGCACTTTCAGAGGCAATAAAGCTTGGAATTGACGTTCGCGGCTATTTGCACTGGACACTTCTTGACAACTATGAATGGGCTTCCTACACTCCCACCTTCGGGCTTTGCGAGGTTGACCGCACGGGCGATTTTAAAAGAACTCCCAAGCCGAGCGCCTACTTCTATCGTGATATTATTAAAAATAACGGATTCAATCAGGAAATTCTCCGTAAGTATCTGACTTCCATGCCGTCACTTGATCCAACTATAAAATAGCAATTAAAAAACACCTGTTCACGATGAACAGGTGTTTTTATTTTTTATTCAATCGGTGTTTTATCTTTAATCTGCTGCAAGCAGTCATTATACTTAAATATAAGTATTCCGAAGCAAATAAGCGATGTAATGGTTGCAACAGCTGTAAAGAAGCTTGTTAAAATCGAGAAAAGCGCACATGCCGAGCCGATGAATGCCATAACCGCTACAAAGCGCGACGCTCTTCCTGCAGCAATGCCCGAGTTTATTGTCTCTTTCGCGGCGTTAATTGATTTTAATACCTTTGCAAAGAAATAAATTTCAAGTACATAGGCTATTGCCGCTATGATAGCAGCTGCAATAATTCCTACAACTATCGCACTGTTGTTATATTCTCCTGCCATGATTGTTGCAAGGACAAGTAAAACTGCAACAAAAAGAGCGGACAGACAAATCGCAACAAGCTTAATCACCATTGATACTTTTATAACAGTGAGTCCCGATGTTTTCATGGTATCGGACGAGCGGTTTCTTGCCGCCGCATATGTATTCCAAAGACCTATGCAGACAAGAATTGTCGGGATAAGGGCAAAAATTCCGCCTGCTATTACAGGAGTCTTGCCTATCGCATTTATCTTACCAAGCGCATCGTAGAATTCAGAAGGAATTGGCTCGTCTATTAAATCAAAAAGTTTGTAAACCAGCTGGAAAATGGCTATTCCCTTAAAAATGCTCAGGACCTTGAATAAAAGCGAGAGGGAAAAAGCTATTGTCGCCGTAAGAAACAGAGGTGAGCTTGCAACGGTTTTTACAACGTTCACCGCGGGATTTGAAGAGAGCGGCGGGTTATATGCCGGAGCGGGGGCCGCATAAACGGGCGCGGGCTGTGAAACCGGTGCTGCAGCTGCAGGTTGTGCTTCTGCCGTTACTTCATTTGTTTTTGTCAGAGAAATTCCACAGTTTTTGCAGAAAGCCGAACCGTCTGCATTTTCTATTCCGCAATTAGTACAGAACATATTTTGTCCTCCTTACTTATTTTAAAAATGTAAGATTCCTGATTATTGCAGGCTCTTTTGCCTTGCCGCCGCAAACCTGGAAGAAACATATGATTTTTATTACGAACATAACAACTAACATGATTCCGGCCGCAATAGGAATGATAAACGTAAAGAAGGTAACCGCTGCTATAATTCCGAGCAGAATGTTAACTACCGTAATTTTCAGCGCCTGACGCAAATGAAACCCTACATATTCAGAGCGGGAAGACGCCAAAAGGGCAATAATGATGCCGACTGTGCCCATAAGATAAACAAGCATCGATATTACCTTGTTGTCGGAAATATCTTTTGCATCAAATTCCGAAGTGTGATCATATGGGTCATACATGACAGCAGGTGCCGTATAAACCGGCTGAGCCGATGCCTTCATTTGATTTCCGCAGCCTGCGCAGAAGTTTACGCCTTCCTCAACCGAGGCGCCGCATTTTGGACAAGTTTGCATAATTTTTACCTCACAATCATTATTATTTTCTGCAACTGTTTTGCAGATGCCGTTATAATTATAACATGGAAATTTTTTCCGCGCAAGTTTTTTTAATAAAGTTTTATAGTATGTTTTTTATAAATGACCTTCTGTGGATTTCGCAGGGGCCGAGTCTTTTTATCGCTTCAATATGGTCGGCCGTGCCATATCCTTTATTTTTCAAAAACCCGTACCCCGGATAAATCTTGTCCATTTCCTTTATATATCTGTCCCTCGTAACCTTTGCAAGTATTGACGCGGCGGCTATTGCCATACTTTTGGCATCCCCTTTTATAACATACTCACAGGGGATTTCGGTGTCGGGCAGGGCGTTTCCGTCAACAAGCAAATACTCTGGTGTTATAATCAGTCCTTCAGCGGCATTTTTCATTGCCGAAAGGGTTGCATTTCTGATATTTATCCTGTCAATCACCTCGCCGCTTTCAAAGCAAACCATGTAGCAAAGTGCTTTTTCCGTGATAATATCATAAAGTTCCTCTCTTTTCTTTTCGCTGAGCTTTTTGGAATCGTTAAGACCCTCAATTATAACATTTTCAGGGAAAATGACTGCCGCCGCATAAACATGACCTGCAAGCGGCCCTCTGCCCGCCTCGTCAACTCCTGCGACAAGACCCCCTTTTTCAAGGTCAAACTGCCTCATTTTGGCTACTCTGTTATATTCCTCCAGCCTTTTTACCATGGAGGGCGGAATTTCTTTTCCTTCCCCCAAAAGGCGGATTACCTCTGCTACAAACTGCTCGGACCCGAGAGATTTTAAGTATTTAATAGTTTCTGTTTTATTCATTTTCTAACCCATTTCTGTCTGAGTGGTATATAGGTGATAATAATGTCCCCCAAGCTCCATTAAACTGTCATGATCGCCTTCCTCAAGAATCTTTTTATCACCGATTACCAAGATTTTATCAGCATTTTTTATTGTAGATAGGCGGTGTGCTATCATAAATGAGGTTCGGTCCCTGAGCAAAATATCTATACCCTCGATTAAATTTCTCTCGGTTTCGCTGTCAATACTGCTGGTTGCCTCGTCAAGCACGAAAATGTCAGGATTTCTGAGCATCGCCCTTGCAAGGGAGATAAGCTGGCGCTGACCTGCCGAAAGGGTGGAACCCCTCTCGCTGACCGTTGAAAAATACCCGTCGGTCATATTTGAAATAAAATCGTCGGCTCCCACAAGCTTTGCCGCATTTTTTACTTCCTCGTCCGTTGCGTCAAGTCTGCCATATCGTATATTTTCCATAATCGTACCTGAGAAAATAAAGCTGTCCTGAAGCATATATCCCATGTGTTCACGAACCGATTTTACCGTAACCTCGGAAATATCCTGCCCGTCAATTAAAATCTGACCGCTCTTTAAATTGTAGTATCTTGAGAGCAAATTTACAATAGTGGATTTCCCGCCGCCCGTCTGACCGACAAGCGCCACCTTTTCGCCTGCTTTCACTTTAAATGAGATGTTTTCAAGAACATTCCCCTTTTCTTCGTCATAGCAGAAGGTTACATTTTTAAACTCAATTTCGCCCTTTTTATATTCAAGCGGCTTTGCGCCCGGTTTATCGTGAATCAGGACGTCCTCCTCCATGGTTTCAAAAATCCTCTCAAGATATGCAAGCCCCGTTATGAGCGCATTATAGTGGTTAGAGAGGTTTGAAACAGGGGTCCAGAACCTTGTGATATAGTTTGTCATGGCAATTACAACGCCTACCTGATATGCCGCAGGGTCTTTAAAAATCGCCGCGATGGAAATATAAAACACAAAGCTTGCCATCAGGGTATCCATAAGCGAGGTAATTCCCGGAATTACAAGCTCTATGGACTTTGCCTTCATAAAGCTTCTTACCGTTTGCCCCGCCAAAACCTTAAGCACCCTGCTGTTGCGTTTTTCCCGAACAAATGCCTGAGTTATCCTGACACCGTTTATACTCTCGTGAATATAAGCGGTGAGGTTTGAGTTTTTGTCACTGTAAATCTGCCACGCCCGTCTGTGAATATTTTTTAAAAGCCATACAATAGCCACAAATATCGGTGCGCCGATAAGTGATACAATTGTAAGCCTTACATTCACCATCAGCATAAAAATCACAACAAAAATAATAGATACAAGGTCCATTATCGAGTTGATTATTCCTGCCGAAAAGAGGTTTGCAATATTGTTTACATAATTTACCGCCCTTACCAGTATTTTTCCGTGGGGACGGCTGTCATAATAGTCAAACGGTAGCTTTTGCAGATGAGCAAACAAATCGCGCCTGATGTCGCTTATAACATTCTGACCGATAAGAACAATATGCTTTGAGGAAAACTTTGCGGCAAAAATCTCGTATGCCGCTAAAAGGGCTAAAATTGCGCCGATAATTATAAGTCCGTTGACATTTTTCACAGGAATCTGCACGTCTATTGCATTTTGCAAAAGGTATGGTCCTGCCGCCGCGGTCGCAGATGCGAGCACAAGGGTAATAAGAGTAAAAACAAAGTCTTTTTTGTAGGGGTTTAAGTAGTGAAGTACCTTCTTAAACTGGGCTTTGCCGAAATTTATCTTTAAATCCTCGTCCTGCCCGTATGTATTTACTTTAGCCATTATACTGCACCTCCGCTACCCTTTTTTGTGTCCCGTGCTGCTGCATATAAATATTGTAGTAATAGCCTTTATGGCGGACAAGCTCGCTGTGAGTTCCTCTCTCTGTAATCTTGCCGTCCTCAAAAACGAAAATCTGGTCACAGTCGCTGACCGAGGAAATTCGCTGAGAAATTATAATAACTGTTTTCCCTTTAAGATGCTTCTTAATCTGCTGCCAGATATATTTTTCGGTGTCGGCGTCAAGTGCCGAGGTGGTATCGTCCAAAATCAGGATTGACGGGTTTTTCAGTATCGCTCTGGCAAGAGTTATTCTCTGCTTTTGGCCGCCCGAAAGTCCAAGTCCCCTCTCGCCGATTATGGTATCGTAACCCTCAGGCAGTTTTGATATAAAATCATGCGCTTTTGCAATTTTTGCCGCACGGATTATATCCTCCATTTTTGCCGCAGGATGCCCGTACGCTATGTTTTTCGCAATCGATTCCGAAAACAGAAATACGTCCTGCTGTGATACCGAAACGCTGTTTCTGAGCAGTTCGAGGTCAATTTTCCTTATGTCCTCGCCGTCTATAAGTACTCTGCCGCCCGTTGCATCATAAAACCTGTCAATAAGGTTTATAACCGTGGATTTTCCCGAGCCTGTCGAACCGACAATTCCGATTTTCTGACCTCTGTCTATCCGGAAGGATACTCCCCTGAGCGCACCCTCCCCTTCATAGTCAAAGGATACATGTTCAAAAGCAATATTTCCGACAAGTCTGTCCTTTTTAACCATGGGTTTATTTGTAATTTCGGGTTCTTCATTTAAAAATTCATTGAGTTTTTCACCCGAGGCTGTAATGTTTGAAAATTCATTGATAAATCCGCTGAACATTGAGAGCGGAGATGTAACCATCCATATCATTGAATTGAACATTACAATTTCGCCCACCGTCATTTTCCCGTTTATTACCATAATGCCGCCCACAATAATGATGTATATGGTGAAAAGTGTCTGCATTTTCCCCATATACGGACCGTATTTTCTGGCAACGTCGTTGGCCTTTATGTTGGCATTTTTAAATGCATTATTAGCGTTTCTCAGCTTTGCGTTTTCATAATCTTCTCTG
>JBAYOS010000090.1:0-6828 GCA_041678125.1 Monoglobales bacterium | reverse complement strand
TTTGGAAACCATGCTTATATCAGCATCTGTATAAAAAGAAAAGGGATTTGCTCCGCTGAAGTTTCTAAGCTTCATATCATACCTGACGCCTATTATTTTTCGTTTAAGAGCGCTCTCCTCCATATCGGAAAGCCCAAACTCCTGAGCAAAAAAATCATACGCCTGCTGAGCGGTGGCTTTTTTATTTATGTTATACTTTTTCTTCCATTCTTCTTCGGTCAAATTAAGACCGTTTACCTCGTCAATTCTGAACTGATAGGGCTGAGAAAGAGTAATCGGGAAGGAATCCTCATAGCTCTTGCCGCTTTCTTCGGTAATCTCCAAAAGCGTCTTAACAGTTTCGTTAAGCTCTTCCTTTGATTCAAAATCATAGTCAACAACAATGGTCGAGGCCGCTTTATTTCCTGCAAGAACCCTCCCGTACCTGTCGGTAATTTCACCTCTCGGCGCTCTGACCACGGTTGATTTATAGGTTCTTGACGCCGCAATCTGTTTATAGCTTTCCCCTTGAACTATCTGGAGCTTTGCCGCTGCGCCCACTAATATAAGACCCATAATTACAGTAATCGTAATCAGTATATACAGCCTGTTTTCAAAAAAACGTTTAACAGGGTTCAATCAGCGTCACTCCCTTCCGTAAGCAAACTTTTTAAGGTTTTCTATGACAATGAAAATAAACACTCCCGCAACCATATTGTAGAGTGAATATATTGGCGTGGTAATAATAAGAGAGCCTAAAATATTTCTGTCAATCTTTGCAATGTAAAGAAAAACCGACATAGCGATTCCGCCCGCAAGGCTTACAATCAGCGTGATTATTGCGGCGGTAACAAAGTTTTTTCCAAAGGTATTATCAGCCAAAAAGCTTGCAAGTGCCGAGGATAAAACATATATAATAATATGTCTGCCGAAAAATGCACCGGTTAGAAAATCCATTATCAGACCGACAAAAAATGCTGCTACAAAGCCTTTTTCTCTGCCGAAAATAATGCTGTAACAAAGCACGCAGACCAAGACAGCATCGGGCATAATGCCGAATACTGTCAGCTTGCATAAAATGGTGGTTTGCAAAATATATAGAAAGCAAGTAATTGCAGCAAAAATCCAACCTGTCATTTCAAGACCGAGCCTTTCTGAAAAATCAATATTTAAGCACCAGCACTTCTCTGAGTTTTTTAAAGTCTACCGCGGCTTTTCCGTCTGCCTCTTTGGAGACACCGTCTGCGCCGATGTGAATATTTTCAACACGTCCGACAAGAAGCCCCTTGGGGTATATTCCTCCCTCGCCGCTTGTTTCAATAGCTTCGCCCTGGGTAATGGTACTGTTCTCCGGAATATAAGAAAGGGTAAATCCGTTAGATGACTTTTCAACCAATCCACCCTGAAGCATAACAATTTCCGCTGTTCTCGGAACAATACAGCTAATGCCCGAATCGGGCGATACCACAGTTGTAACAGCACACCAATTTGTGCCTACCTCGCTGACATAACCGACAAGTCCTGCCGTTTCGACAACTATATCATTTTTCTCAATTCCGCTGAGGGAGCCTTTGTTTAGCTTAATTATCCCCGACCAGTTCTCAGCTTCACGACCGATAACCTCTGCACAGACGGGGTTGTGCTGGGCATTTTGTTTGCTGAGCTCCAAAATTTCTTTAAGCCTTAAGTTTTCTTCTCTGTAAGCGTCGACTTTTTCAAGTTTGTTCTCAAGAACAGTGATTTTATCCTTAAGCCTCTTGTTTTCCTGACTTGTTTTCTTATTGTCAATAAAATATTGCGCGCTGTCCTTTATATTCCCGACAGCCCAGCTGAACGACCCCTGAAACGGACTTATCACAATTCCCACCGCATCAGAAAAAATGTTAGCTCGTTTGCTTTCGGGCAACAGTTTGCCCACACCTGCAATAATCCCAACAATTATAACCACTATAATAAGAACTGTAAAAAATTTCTTTTTAAGCAGCTCATTTATCACTTTTCATCACTCCGAAAATTATTTCGATTTTTTCGACTGTTCAAGAACTCTTTTAAAGCCGCTTCTGTCAGAACCGTCGAGGATTTTACCTATGCCGCGGATAACCGCGTTCAGCGGTTCGTCAGCTATATGAACTTTAATTTTAGTTTCAACCTCGATAATGCGGTCAAGTCCGCGCAGCATTGCTCCGCCGCCTGCAAGCGTAATGCCGTTTTCCATAATATCGGCAGCAAGCTCGGGAGGTGTGTTTTCAAGAGTATTTTTTATACCCTCAATAATTGCTCCGACAGGTTCAAACAGAGCGTTTCTGACCTCTTCGGCTCTGACTCTTGCAACCTTTGGCATACCTGTTACAAGGTCGCGACCCTTAACCTCTTTGTAACCTTCGTCCTCATAAGGGAAAGCCGAGCCGATAGCAATTTTAATTTCCTCAGCCGTTCTTTCACCAATCTGAACGGAATGTTCTTTCTTAATATAATTTACAATAGCAGTATCAAAAGCATCCCCCGCAACTCTGATTGAATTGCAAAGGACTATTCCGTTAAGAGAAATTACGGCAATTTCACTTGTACCGCCGCCTATATCAACTATCATACTTCCCATTGGTTCTCCAACAGGAAGATTTGCGCCGATTGCGGCCGCCATCGGCTCGTAAACCATAAAAATATCTTTTGCTCCTGCCTGAACTCCAACTTCTTCGACCGCTCTTTTTTCAACCTCGGTAACTCCGTACGGAATACAGATTATAACCGTAGGTTTGAAAAGCTGACCTGCTCCTGCTCCCTTTGTTATAAGGCGTTTTATCATAGCCTGAGTAACTTCAAAGTCAGCGATTACCCCGTCTTGCATGGGGCGGACTGCCGCGATTGAGCCGGGTGTTCTGCCAAGCATTTCCTTAGCTTCATTTCCAACCGCCATAACTTCATTTGTCAGCATATTTACAGCAACAACGGACGGTTCATTTACAACAATTCCTTTACCTTTTAAATATACAAGTGAATTTGCTGTTCCAAGGTCAATTCCAATCTCTTTTGCAAACATTTTTATAACTCCCTCACATTATGTTAAAATTAAATTCTTCTTTAAGTATTTTCGCAAGCTTAACCGCCGGCAGACCGACAACATTCAGATAGTCACCCTTGATGGACTCAACAAGCAGGCATCCCTTCCCTTGAATCCCGTAAGCCCCCGCCTTGTCCATAGGCTCATAGGTATTTACATATCTGTCAATTTCCTCTTTAGATAAATTTCTGAATTTTACTTTTGTAACCTCAAAATCAGAAATTGATTTACCGCTTTTTGAATCGGTAACGCAAACGCCCGTATAAACCTCGTGAGTTTTCCCCGAAAGCTTTTTAAGCATTTCCTTCGCATTTTCTATATTCTCAGGCTTGCCCAACACCTCGCCGTCATCCCAGACGATTGTATCTGCCGATATTACAAGCACATTTTTTACCTTTTTCGCAACATCGGTACCTTTAAGCATAGCAAGCTGCTGAACAATCAAATTTGGTGGCAATCCGTCATCTGTTATTTCTTCCGCATCTGATGTAACAATCCTGAATTTTACTCCGAGATTTTGCAATATCTCTTTTCTGCGCGGAGATGCTGAAGCAAGAATTATTTCTTTGTCCATAACAACGTCCTTCCGATAAAATCTGCCAATATTCCGGTAAACGCACCCGTAACAACCGATACAGGCCCTAAAATCCATATATATGACAGTATGTGTATATTCGACATGATGACCGCTCCGACGGCTGTCTGGGCAATATTACTGCTCCACGCGCCGATTATTCCGCAGCCGGCATGGCCAATTCCTTTTATAAGCTTAAACGACAGCGCCATAAGCAAAACCGACACTATCCCGCCTGCAAGCGAATATGGAAGTGCTGACGCATTGCCCGAAAGGAGCATTGCAATCAGACTTTTAACAGCCGCAACCGCAAGAGCATATTTTAGTCCGAATTTTTCAAGTATCACCATTGTAACAACGTTTGAAAGACCCAGCCTTCCGCCCGGCAATGGAAAAGATGTGGGGATATATCCTTCAATTATTTGAACGCATGCACCTAATGCGGCAAAAATTGCCGAAAGGGTGATTGTTTTTGTTTTAATAGCTGACTGCGTCAATTTCCGACTCACCCACAATTCTCACCGTCATTTTATTGGGCATACACACTATGATACCTCCGCAGGAAGATATTTTCCCTTGACGGACATCCAGTTTGTCAGGACAATCCGCATATGTCACTCTGACATATTCCGGCGTGATTTCAACGGTGTTGCGACCTTTTACATCAACAGTCCTTGTTTCTGTCATAGGATATTTAGCGAAAACCCTGCCCTCAGATTCTATTATCACGGTTTTCTCCTCGCCTGCGAGGGAAATCCCCGTCAAAAAATATCCTGACAGAGATATTACTATTACTGCTATTGCAATAAATAAATCAACTTTTTTTATCATGACAGCATCGCTCCGCGGTAAAAATGTCCTCTTGTAAAGGAGCCTTCGGGAGATTCACCGTTTATATAGGCTTTGATTATACTTTCGCACCGGTCCGGCGATTCATCGGTAAACCAAAGGAGCGCAGTTGCTACTCCCGCCCTTTCAAGTTCCCTGAGCTTGTCCGCCATATAAATAGGCTTTGAGTTTAAAATAAAAGAGGTCATTCCGTTACAAACAACCGGGAATTGCTCGTTTTTCCTGTCTTTAAGGTATGCTCCGCATCCACCGTCAGCGCACTTCTTGGTTACTGTTTTCACAGGGCAAACCGCTGTTTTCATCATAACGGTTTTCCCGTATGCAACAACGCAAAGCGGAATTTTTGAACTTATTTTTTCTATCTGCTTTATGTTCAGCTCCTGAGAAAGCGTCACCTCTCTCACGCCCAGTCCTGCCCAGAATTTTATGCTTTCGCTGTTTGAAACATTGAGCGCAGGCGCAGTTATTACTTCTTTCCCAAGCTCAAGAGCGCGGATTATAATAGCATAGTTCGCCGTAAAAACGGTTTTTGATTTGGTGTTTTCCAGAATTTCCATATATTTATTTAACTGTTCATTATGAATTATGTCGGGGAAAACTGCAGTTTCATCGGCAGATGCCAGCTCCGAGGGAGCAAAAATACCTTTTACTCCGCTTTTTCTTGCGGCAACAAGCTGTTCTTTATTCGTAACCAAAACAGAAAGATTAAAATCAGCTTTGCTTTTCCCCTCATTTATAGGCGAATATTCAACATCAATATTTCTTTTGAAGGAACTTGTAATTTTCCCTTCAAGCTTTCCCAAGCCTTCCCGCCTTGAACTGTTAATTTCAGACAGGGATAAAAAGGATTCACCGTCTGTGTCCACATTTATTTCACTTGCAAAAAAGGGATGTTCTCCCGTCTTTGCAATCTGTTTTTCAATAGTATTTACGTCTGTAGGCTTGTTTTGTGCTTTTTGCACCTCGCCGCTAAAGACCTCAATGTCAAACCCCATTGCAGAAACTGCTAATCTAAGCTTCTCTCCGTTTTTAACTTGAATACTAAACTTTGCGGGCATCTTTTTGAGGTTTGCATTTTCGTCGGTATATTTTTTTAGGTCTTTTAAAAGACTCTCATCTCTGTTTTTATAAATGTCATCGTTTCCGGTTGAATGATTTATATACCGCTTGATATCCCCCGTAAACAAACCGGAGGTAAACCCGTTTCTGCTGAAAGCATTTTCAAGTATTTTTACTTCCTCGGGCTGTGCATTTCTTTCCTCATCAATCAATTTTCTGAAAACGCTGACCGCCGCGGCAACATATTCTGCACCCTTCATTCTCCCCTCAATTTTAAGAGAGGTTACTCCGGATTTTAAAATATCGGTCATATTCCCCGTCAGAGTTAAATCTCTCGGGCTAAGGTAATATCCTTTGCCTTTAAGTTCATTTTCGAGGTAAATCTCGTAGGGCAGTCTGCAAGGCTGAGCGCACGCGCCTCTGTTACCGCTTCGCGAACCTATCATACTGCTCATAAGACATTGTCCCGAATAGGACATACAGAGCGCCCCGTGAACAAAAATTTCAGTTTCAACACCACTTTTTTCGGCAATGTCAAAAAAATCCTTGCGGCTTAATTCTCTTGCTGTAACCACACGCTCAAAACCAAGCGTTTTCATAAAACAAGCGCCCTCGGTATTATGTACGGTAGTCTGGGTGCTTGCGTGAATTTTTGCGTCGGGAATCAGCTCTTTAACAAGTCTTGCCATACCGATGTCCTGCATAATAAAGGCATCTGCGCCAATATTATAGGCATCTTTAATGAAGGATAAAAATTTTTTGATTTCATTGTCTGTCGCAAGAATATTTGAAGTAACATAGACTTTAACGCCACGAAGGTGACAATAGTCCACAGCCTTTTCAAGCTGAAAAATATCAAAATTTTCGGCGAATTTTCTCGCTCCGAAGCTCATCCCGCCAAGGTAAACTGCGTCCGCTCCTGCTTGAACTGCAGCCGATAATGTTCTTAAATTTGCAGGCGCAAGCAACTCCGGTTTCATCAAAAACAACCTTTCGACATAAGTCAATTTTTTATGACAGGACAAAATTTCCCTTATACTTTCTATTATACCACATTATGGCTAAAAAACAAGAGTTTTATAAAAAATAATAGATGGAAAAAGAAATTTTAAAAAAGGCTTTATTATTTCCAAAAATTGTGGTATAATAGTTTTGTATGCGCCGAAAGCTGTTATGGATTTTCCATTTAACAATAAAAAATTTTATAAAAACGGAGGTGTTTTTTTGGCACGAAAATCAAAACTTAGAGTTGTCGCATTGGGCGGACTGAACGAAATCGGCAAAAACATGTATGTTTACGAATGCGGCA